>JAYSYM010000221.1:0-16728 GCA_043727635.1 Bdellovibrionales bacterium
TATGAGATGGCTCTGAGCGTGGCAGGGCTACTTCTTACCTTTTGTTTTCACTCGGCCCGCCTTTTTAACTTGGTAGTCATGCTCACGTTTCATCTTTCGATAGTTTTCCCATCGATCGTCTGCAAGCTCGCCAGAAGCAAGTGCCTCTTTGACTCCACATTTCGGTTCATTGGTGTGACTGCAATTTCCGAAGCGGCATTTCGCAGCGAAAGCGAGAATGTCGTCGAAGGTTGTATCGAGAGCTTCTTCGTCGCCGGCGAATGAGAATTCTCTGATTCCGGGATTATCAATAATCCAGTAGCCACTGTTGGTGAGAAAAACTTCACGATGAGTTGTCGTGTGACGGCCGCGACTATCATCTTCACGGATCTCACTTGTGACTGTACGATCTGAACCAATCAAGAGATTGATCAAGCTCGATTTGCCAACACCAGACATTCCTAAGAACGCAACGCTCATTCCAGGTTTGAAAAAGACACTTACTTTTTCAACGCCTTCTTTGTTGCGTACGCAGCACGGAATAATTGGGGTGTCGGGAAAGCGTCCAACTAAGTCAGCCACTCGCAGTTGTGCGACTTCAGGTGAAACTAAATCGCTTTTGTTAACAACGATAAATGGTTTTGCACCACTTTCGTTGACCATCGTAAGTCCACGCTCGAGTCGTCGCTCGTTTAAATCTTGGTTGAAGCTTGTCACAAGCCCCACGTAATCAACGTTAGCAACTAAGACTTCTTGCTTGCCTCGGCTGTCTTGCCGCTTCAGCGACGACGTTCTCGGGAGTAATGATTCAATCGGGAGGAAGTCGTGATCAGTAGTTGATACTTCAACACAGACTAAATCGCCGATCGCCGGAAGCTCGTCTTTGTTATGGAGTAAATGTCCACGAGCTTTCGCCAACTTCTCAGTCTTGGTGCCGAACAGCAGTACGCGGTAATGATCGTGACTCGAAAAAATAACTCGAGCGATCGCGAGATTAGGATTCTCTGCACGCAAGGTCGCAAAGTATGCGTCCTGCATCGGATGTAATGTCCATGCGCTAGCACTTTGCGACGTCATTCGCCCGCACGCTCAGTAAACTTGAAATCCTTTGCAACAGTTTCTTCCTGCGCGTTCTCTAAATATGGTTTGATTTTGCGGTAGGTACGCCCATCGCCCGCAGTGATGAAGGTGATAGCCGTGCCGTCGCCGCCGGCTCTGGCAGTGCGGCCGATGCGGTGAAGAAAGTCTTCAGCCTTGTATGGTAGGTCGTAATTGATCACATGTTTAAGGTCGGGAATGTCGAGCCCGCGAGCCAGAAGATCGGTTGTAACGACAACTTGAAGTTGGCCTTCGCGGAATTCGCGCAAGATACGATTGCGATGTCCTGAATTCATATCGCCGTGGACAAAGTCAGAAGAAAATCCGTGATTGTCGAGCAAGCGACCAATCGCAACGCAACTTTCTTTGCTATCAGCGAAGATGAGAACACTACTTTTTAAATTTTTGATTTCATCGATCAGGCGATTTTGCTTTTGACCTTTAGTTAAGAAAAAAACTTTTTGTTTGAGTGTTGCAACTGGCCGCTCAGCACCAGCTGATCGAATGACTTTCGGATCAGGTCGCATGAATAGCTCGGCAACCGGCTTCGCCCAGTCTCCAAAACTCGCTGCGAACATCATGGTTTGCCAAGAACCTCGCAGTGTACTCTTCATGAACGTGAGGTCGGGTTTAAAACCTTCATCGATCATTCGGTCAGCTTCATCGATGATTAAGAATTGCAATCCTTTGAGTAGGAGTTTGTTGTTCTGAAGTTGCTCGTTGAGTCTTCCGGGAGTTGCAATGATCACTCGCGGATTTTTTTTGAGTTGGCTCACAAGTTCTTTTTCGGGGACACCGCTCGCCGCAAGACAAACTGAGATTTTAAGTTCTTTCGTTACTGATAAGAAAACACGGTGTACTTGTTCAGCTGTTTCACGGCTCGGCAAGAGGATGAGTGCTCTAGCCGATTCGTCAGCTTTTAATTGAGTTAACACGGGTAGCGCGTACGCTAAAGTTTTACCCGTACCCGTTTGCGCAACCGCAATGAGATCAGATCCTGATAGAGCGACCGGAATCGCTTCAGTCTGAATTGTAGTAGGAGTTGAAATCTTGATGCCAGTGAGCGCCGCCAGCAGTTCAGGCGCTAGCCCCATTTCAGAAAAATCTTGCATGGCTGAGACCCTACATTCTTTTCTTCAGTTGAGCAAGAACCTCGGGGGCAGCTCGAACTTTCAAAGTAACTCCGGCCTCATTATAAGACTCACTCAGCACTCGCATCTTGCTGCGAATCTCTCCCACGAGCCCCTTAGCCTGGTATGGGATGAAAAGATCTTCATCCACCATGCTGCTCTCGAAGTAACTCATGATTTTCTCGCGAAGCATCTTTACATCATTCTGATCGCGAGTTGAAAGCATGACGGCTTCAGGGTACTCCGCTCGAAGCTCTTCTACCTGAGAAGGTGTCAATCGATCGCGCTTGTTTAATATCAGTAAGCTCGGAACTTCGGTTGCGCCAACTTCAGAAAGAACTTTCTTAGTCACTTCAAGTTGCGAGCGAAAAGATGGGTCCGCTGAATCGACTACAAAAAGCAAGAGGGATGCACTCAAGGCTTCATCTAAAGTCGATTTGAAAGATGCGACTAGGTCATGCGGTAGTTTTTTGATAAATCCAACGGTGTCCGAAAGTAATACTTTGGGTTTTGTCTCCGGATGAATTGGTCGAATAGTTGTATCGAGGGTAGCGAAAAGTTTATCTGCTATCAAAACTTCGGAGCCTGTCATCGCTCGCATAAGCGAAGACTTACCGGCATTGGTATAACCGACTAATGCCACTGTGATTTCTTGTTCTCTGCGAGCGCGCCGAGTTTGATGTTCGTTGCCGATCGACTCAAGTTCAGTCTTTAACTCTTTGATACGATCGCGAATTTTTCGGCGATCTAGTTCGAGCTTGCTTTCGCCGGCACCTTTGCCGCCTCCGCCTTGTTGGTCTTCGCCTCCGCCAGTTTCTCGCAAACGGGGAGCTACGTAAATGAGTCGTGCAATCTCAACTTGTAGTCGGGCGGCGCGGGTTCGTGCGTGTCGGCTGAAAATTTCGATGATAACGCCGGTGCGATCTAGAACAGTGGTGCCAGTTGCACTTTCGAGGTTTCGAATTTGCGACGGAGACAAGTCAGTATCAACAATGACCACTTGAGCAGAGCCGCGATCTTCATTTGCAATCGAATCGCTAGAATCTTCTTCGCTATCGCTATCTCCATCGGCCTCGAGAGCTTCATCTTCTGAACCCGCAGTGTCGTCCTCTTTCTCCTGCCACTTCACCTGAGCTTTTGAGAGCTTTCGGTCGACCATCGAAGCGACTTCGCCAGAGCCACTCGTCCAGGCTGCAAGTTCAGAAAGTTTTCCGGTTCCTAATAAGACTGAAGAGCGATCGGAATTTCGTTTTTGCGTTACGCGTCCGACAACGTTGTATCCGAGTGTCTTGACCAATCGACCAAGCTCCTCGAGTGAGCCTTCGAATTCTTGCGGTGAAACTTTGGGTAGTTGAATTCCAACCAGCACAGCATTTTTGATTTTTGGATCCATGGGTCTAGTGTGACTGAATAAAGCGCTATGCACAAGTTGTCTCATTCGTAAGTTAGTGTAGGAATTCCGCCACGAGACATTTTGCTTCTTAATCACAATCGTTAAATGCGATTGGTACCTAATGACATCTTAAAAAAAGAGGCGTCAATTCACTATCGGAGGGATTATGAAATCGAAAATTGCGTTCTTTGTTCTCGGTCTCGCATTGACGGTTGGTTGTGGCGGCAGCGGCGGTAGCGGTGGAGCACCGGGCGGAGACAGTAGTCTTCGAACGGCAGAATTACCCTCTGATGCTCTGATTAATCAGCTTGGGCCCACTTCTACGTTCACCACAAGTCGTGACTTATACGTAGCCAGCGGTCTCAACTTTGTCACCGACATCGTCGAAGACAATATGAAGGTTACTTCGTGCATACTCACTCTCCCTCAGTCAGCGCGAGCCGTTGCAGCTTACTGGATCCCAATTGGAACATCTTTTCCGATAGTTCAAGCAAAGATCGGTGAGGATCGCTCATTCGCTCTTGCTACTGAAGAGGGCGATCCGTTTGACGTGCCACGATTGAGCTGCTGGACACTTGCTGGCGACACTCAGCCACTTACAATTCAGTTTTTGCGGGACGCTGTTGCTCCGACTTTCTCAATCGACGCTCGACAGTAAGATCATTCCTACAGAAAAATGGCACGAAGTGAGAACTTCTAAATCTCTCTAGTCTAATTCCGATAGAGTAAGTATGAACTACGAGTTTAACTTTTCGCTCTATCGGGAACTCTTAATCCTTTCAAAAGAGCAAGCCATTGACGATGGCGATCTCGAGCGATCTTTCTCGCTCATAACCGAATGCCTTGCCCGAAGCCTGGGTGTTGCTCGCGCAAGCGTTTGGATTTATAACGACGATCGCTCAGCCATCGTCTGCAAAGATCTTTATGAGCGTGATTTCGGTCGTCACTCAAGTGGGCTGGAGCTTAAGGCTAAAGATTTTCCTGCCTATTTCAATTACCTCCTCGAAGAGCGCACATTACCGGCGCATGATGCTCACAGCGACCCGGCGACGCATGAATTTTCTGAATGTTATTTAAAGCCCCTCGGAATCATGTCCATGCTCGATGCCCCCATCAGAGTTGGCGGTAAGATGATTGGAGTGCTCTGCTGCGAGCAGGTGAAAACAATGCGCCAGTGGTCCCTCTATGAAGAATCGTTCGCCGGCAACATCAGCGACATTCTCTCGCGAGCTTTTCAGGCCTGCGAGCGCACCAGCGCGCAGAACGAATTGAAAAAAATGAATGCTGATCTCGAAGAGATCGTGAAACAGCGAACTAACGAGATTAAGGATATTTTCATACGGACAGCGGAATCAGCAAGATTAATTTCACTCGGCGAAATGGCAGGCGGCATAGCCCACGAGGTGAACACGCCATTAAACAGCATTTTGTTCGCAGCCGAATGCGTTCGCGAAATTGTGGAGTCACCTACGGAAATCGATGCCAACGAACTTGTTGAGCACATGCGGCTGATTGAAGAGACAGCGCTACGGATTGCGAAGATCATTCAAGGTTTGAAATGGTTTGCGCAGGACCAGAAGACTCACGTCTATGAACTTTATGATCTGCGACTCATCGTCGAGCAGTCTTTAGATCTTTGTCAGCAGAAGTTTAAGAATGGAAACGTAGTGATTCGTTGGCCGCGCCCTGAATCAGAAAAAAATGTGCTCTGCCAGCCAGTTCAAATAGGGCAAGTAATTCTCAATTTATTGAATAACGCCTTTGATGCTGCAGCCGATGACAAAAACGGCTGGATTCAAATTGAAATTAAAGAGTCATCTTCATTGACGACTATCGAAGTCAGTAATAGCGGCCAAAAGATTTCTGACAAAGTCAGAGAAAAACTTTTTCAACCGTTCTTCACTACGAAAGGCCCATCAAAAGGTACGGGTCTTGGACTGAGTATCTCGAGAGGGATTGTTCAGCAACATGGTGGCGAAATTCGTATAGAAACCGATCGATCAAACACCTGCTTTGCTGTGCAATTGCCTCGATTTGCAGAAGTTAAGGCGAGCTAAACAGTAGTGGATGAGCGCAACTGGATCAGTCGCGCTGCAGCCTCTTCCCCAACTGCGGCAAGGAGCTCACTGTCGTCGATATTTAGAATAATGATAAGTTTAATGAGCTTATCGTCGCCCAGAATTAATAGACCCTGCTCGTAGCCTTTCAGCTCCGTAATACTTAGCTCTGCCACTTGTGAAAGATGCGCGACTGAAATGCCACGCGAGCGGCATTTGGTGATGATAAGTTTTCGAAGTTCAGGCTCCATTAAACCGTGCCTTTCTTTCTGATTAATTTTAGTCCTCTACCTCAAATGTGTCGTGCAAAGACCTGATGAATTTTCCAGTTTAAACGGCCACTTACGCGCAGTTGTTACGCAATCAACTACAAATTAAAACACCGATGAGACCACTTGAAATATATGGCGAGACATCATGTGCTTCGTTCAATTGCGGGGAGCACCGATGCAAGATCAGTCAGGCGACGGCAAAGATAGAAAAAGCGAAATTAAAAGACCAACGGATCAAGACAACGAACAGCCTGTTCGCGACAAAGAAATTTCAATCGAACAGCAATCAAGCAATGAACCAAATGTTGAAAAAACAGTTAATCGCCAGCGACGGGCAGAAGTACAAAACCCGCTCATGCACGAGAGTTATTAATTAGAATATTAGCTCTAAAGTGTTTTTATCAATCGAAATTTACCTTGCTGAATAAACAGAATTAGTTTTCTAATTAGAGTAATAAGCCTAATTTAAGCATTTGACGTTTAGGATCGAAGCGCTCTATGAGTGGAGGCAATCAACCACTCAGGAGATTTTTTCGATGAAACTTTTAGTCACTACTTTAACTGTAACTCTTGCCCTCACTTCGTCACTCGCATCGGCTAACTCAAGCGTTGCACTCAAGCGCTTGTCTTGCGTGATCTCAAACGGCACAACTGTCGAGACTGTTGCTCGCCGAGCTACTGGCGTCGTCGTAGAAACCCGCCTCGGTTTATTGTCTCAGGATTTTGCTGCAGCACTGGTAGTCGATGAAGAAACGAAAAAGACAACGGTTGAATTAACAAATGAAGCAGGCCGAGTTGCTTACTTACTTGATCTAACAATTGATCTCACTACTAGCAAAAAACAAACTCGCGTAGGTGCAGTTGTTCGCACTGGCGACGGGTCTGTTGCTCCAACTGTAGTGGCAACGACCCTCTGTGATCTGACTGTTCGCTAATAATTTTTGATTACTTGCCGGTCGAGTGAAGCCCTTTACGCCTTAGGGCGTTTTTTCGATCGACATATCTACGAGTCTTTCAACAATCACGTGAAGTGGTTGTTCGAGGACTGAAGCTCTTCTGCCAAGTTCCACCAACTCAGCACTGACCGGTTCTACACCACTCCAGGTCGGCAAGAACGGATGCGACTCAAGATAAGTACGCTCCGGTGCCGAGAGTGGGCGACGATCTGGAAACTGATCAAGCGGGAACGGATTCCAAACGAAATCTGGGTGATGGTTTGAATACCATTCGCCGCCGATGATTTGGCCACCGCTATCAAGTTCGATGTCGTAGAGAAAACGAACGACTTTATGTTTTACGTCACGAGGACCTTCAGCCGTTGTCGGCTCGAGTTCAGCTGAGTAACCGATATCAAGTGCAATGCCAACAACGTGGACAGCTTTCGCTGAACGATACTTTTTAAATTTATCGATCTTGAACTGACTCATCGGAATCATCGCGCCCGCCATATGCGAAGATTCGCGTAATGTTTGCGGGTTAAAGTACTTGTAACGATAGCCATGGATAGGGAAGTTCCAAACTTCGCGGTTGAAAGTTGAATCCATCACCATGCTTCGCTTTTGAATTCCGATTTGATTTACGAGAGCGATGTGCCAAGCGCCGGGGTTAACGTCAAAACAGACCGGATCCATAATGCGACCGTTTTCGTCTTGAGGAACTTTATCTTTTTTGCACTTGTCTCCAATGAATCCAACTACTGGCGGAGCTTCTCCCCACGAGAGCGATGCGAGAGCTTTAATATCAGTTGGCGTGAAGCGAATTTGCTGCCCGCTCGGGTTTGTCACCGTAACGGCTTTTACTGGCTGACGATACATGAACGAAGCTGGAGCCCAGCCGTGACAATATCCAACCCAAGTCGGAACTTTTCCGCGAGGATCGTAGTAGCCGTTCTTTCCTTCCATCCAAGAGGCGCGTGTTAAGTTATAAGCTCCATCTCCAACTAATAGATCGTACTTTTCTGCAGGTGATTTTTGCGAGAGAGGAACTGCCGCTGGTGGAATTGCTAAATAGTGAGAGTAGTTTTCGATCCAAACTTTTGATTCCGGAAAGCTTGGGTCAGCATAACGACGAGCCATTCCGCCTTTGTGAACTGGCCAGTAAGATTCTGACCATGGCGATGGATTCAAAACGTGGAGCTGAAGATTTTGCCGATCCATCTCAGCGAGATTGCGCTGAATATTTGGTGTGTAGAGAAGTTTAGTTAGCTCTTCGAGTGGTGTGATGTCGGCAAAAACATTCGCAGCAAGTTTCGGTTTGTTGCAAGGCTCGTTCAATCCCACTTTGCAAATCTTGCTTCGAATCTCGTTTTTCTTTGCGAGCTGAGCTTGATTTTCTTCTTCGCTCTCGGGCCATAGGCCTGTTTCTTCGGGGAGAATGAAGCCATATTGATCGCGACTTACTAACTTGTCGTTCATCACGCCTTTTGGATCTGCGTGGAACTTCTTAAGATAAGTTTCAGTATCAACCGGGTTGGCAGCAAACACCTGAGTGCCTGCAAGGAGAGAAACAGCAATGATCAAGCGGGGAAACAGCGACATAGAACACACCTCTCTTTGCCCACAGAGTTCCAGTCAGTTGAAACCTAACCATGAGCAAATTGACGATAGGGTCTAAATTGTCGCTGCGGCAATGGGTGCTATCGCGGGTGTTGAAAAGTTCAAGAATGTCCCGCGACTCGTGTTGTATGGGTGACGACTACTCGTATCGGAGGTTGAGACCGCGTAAATGTGCCTCACACTTGCCGCGAAATTGATGGTCAGCTGCCCGTTGTGTAGGCGCTTCTTCAAAGAAAGAACGGAGGCCAGGTACGTTCCCGGCGATCATTTGGTCAACAGAAGTTTGAGTAGGGAAGTGTGAGTTGCCCATTTCAAAAAGAATCGACCAAATCCCGTGAGCCCAATATGCGTAATCTTCGAAAGTTCCATCGGCTGGATAAAGTTCTTCGGTAGAGTTTCCAACTTTGTATCCGCTGTGACGAGCGCATGCTTGTCCGATACGAATGAACTCGTCGTGGTCGGCAGTTTTAATATCGCTAGTTGAAACTCCCCACGGATAAAGAATCATATTTGCGTAGGTGTGAAGTGTCGCGGAATTGACGATTCCTTCTTTCTCAATGAAATCAGCCAACGCTTTTGTACTCTGCAACTTGAATGGACCTTTAGTATCGCAAGGACCTGGGTAGTCGCGATTTGGATCAAGCGTGTAATTTCCCGGCATACGTTCTTCGCGACCTTTTGCATTGAAGCCAGAAACGTTTAACACAGGGATAATGAAAATAGTTTGGTTCGCGATTGGGTTTTTTGCAAATGCGAGTGCAGCTGCCAGTGCAACTTCTGTTGAGCCATACTCGTTACCGTGGTGAGTGCCGACGATAAGGTTACGAATGCTGCCGTTACCAATTTTTACGCCGACAATTGTTTCACCAGTATTAGCCTGTCCAATTTCGATGAGTTCAGTTGTCTGCTTGTAGTTCTTAACTAGTTCGCCAAGAAAAGTTTGAATACCACTGTAGTCGCGACGTTGCGTTGGATTTGGATCTAGCAAGGCATGAGCTGCTGAAGACGAAATTAAAACTAAACTGACTAAAAGTAGACGGCGACAAAAGAACAAACCCATGGCTTAAATCCCCCCAAAGCTTCTGGTTTTTCAATTGCCCTATTTACGAGGAGAAAAGTCAACGGAGTTGGAGGAGAAATCTACTTCAAACCCTTAATCATTAACTCAGCCGTCGCTGGATTGGTTGCGAGGGGAACATTATGGACGTCGCAGATTCTCATAAGCATTGAGATATCAGGATCGTGAGGATGCATTCCTAGCGGGTCGCGGAAAAAGATAACGCCTTGGCACTTCCCAGTGGCTACATCCGCTGCGATCTGAGCATCGCCGCCAAGAGGACCTGACAAACGACGTTTGATTTTAAGCCCCGCTGACTGAACGAGGCGACCCGTATTGCCAGTGCCGATGAGGTTAAAGTTCTTAAGCTGGCGAAGGTGATCACGGACAAACGAGACCAACAATGCTTTTTTGCCGTCATGGGCGATCATTGCGATTGTTTTGCGTTTGCTGATAGCCATTTTAACTCCGCGATTTTTTCTTCTTTGCTGTGGTGGCTGTGTTCGCCTGAGCTTCTGGTTTTACAAGCGCTCGAATCACGAGGTACAAACCAAGTACAACAAACGGTATACTTAAAATCTGTCCCATGTTCATGAACATGCCAGCTTCGAATGGTTCTTGATTCTCTTTGAAGAATTCCCAAACGATACGTGACAAGAAGATCCAGATCATCGTGAAACCGAAGATAAAGCCCGGCTTACGAGAGAAGTTTCGCTTATAGAGCCAAACACTAATTCCAAAGAGAATAAAGTAGGTGATGGATTCGTAAAGTTGAGCTGGGTGTCTTGGAATTTGATCAACTCTCTCGAAAACAAAAGCCCACGGTAGATCGGTTGGCTTGCCGAGAATTTCTGAATTAAACAAATTTCCGATTCTGATGAGTGCCGCGATGATCGCTGTTGGAACAGCTAATCGGTCAAGTAGCCACATGAAACCAAACTCAGAATTTCTTCGCGAGAAAATCCAAAGTGCCAGCATAACTCCGGCTGTGCCGCCGTGTGAAGCTAGTCCGCCACGCCAAACCATCAGGATTTCTAGTGGATGAGAAAGATAATAACCTGGCTCGTAGAACAGTGTGTGACCAAGCCGTGCGCCTAAAAGTGTGCCGCCCATGACGTAGAACAAGAGAGTGTCGAGTTTATCGAGGGGCTTGCCTTCACGTTTGCACATCCACTCAAACATTTTAAAGCCGATTGCAAAGCCGATGATGAACATCAGGCTGTACCAGCGAATTTGAAGAGGACCAACGGTGAAAAGATCGGGATTGGCATTCCAGTGGATCATTTAAGTAATCTGCTTTCGCATTTGCCACAAAAGATGACTGATGTAAGGTCTGCGGTTTTCGCCGGTTGCTACCATCAGAAGTTTTGTGATTTTTAAGTTATCAGCGTCGGTCAGTAATAGAATCATCAACTCTTGAATGAAATTGGTATCGAGCGTGACGTAGTTATCTGTGCCCACGCCGAGTTCAAGACCCTTTTTCTCCCACCATGAGAACGGGTGGTCTTTGTAATCTTCAAAGAATTCAGTAAGTTTGTTGTTTGACGAGGGCAGCGAAACAAGTGTCACACCTTTGTCGATCATGCGATTGAGAACATCGTGTTGATATGATTCTACTTCACGTGCGGTATGGAACTTCGCCTTTATGAATAAACCAATTTCTTTGTCGTTAAGAGTCTCTCCGCGAAGAAGTTTTTCACAAACGCTGGTGTTTGAATTCCAATCCATTGCCGAAATCTCGCGGAACTCAGGAGTGCCTGCGCGGATTCCTTCTTGCCGACGATTCCACTTAAGAACGCGCTGAAAGAGAGAATGGAAGTAAAAATTTGGATTCACACCTAAGCTCAGGCCATGCTCAAGTGTGTCGATACGCCAAATGTTCATGGCGTTGTCCACAGCTTGGATTCCATTTTTCAGGGTCTTCCAAACTTCGCCGTGATGGCTTCGGATTTTGAAGCCGCGGTACTGAAGCTTTCTAAAGCCAAGTTTCATGTCCATGAAGTGACTCTTGCGGTAAAGCTCACTTTCATTTCCAACTGTATCAACTTCATTCATTCGCTCTGCTAGAAACGGATGCTTGTCGATGAGGTCGAGAATTTGATTCACTTGAAAAAGGAAGTGTTCTTTTTTGCTTTTAAAATTCTTTGCGTCGTAGAAGTCAGCTTCCTTTCTGAAGCTAGGCGACAGCACGAAGTCAAAACGTGGGTTCTTTTTCTTGAATGCCATGAAGCCTTCATGGAGCCCGAGCACTACGTCTTCTTCTTTCAACGCTTCCAATCCTGGAACTTGTTCTGCTTCATCGGCTGAAGCTCGTGAGAACGTAAACTTGAGTCGAATGAAGCCGACGTTGTACTTTGTGTAAATCTGCTCAGCCATATGGTAAGCGGCTTCAGCATGTGCCTCGCGATCAACCAACAGCAATTTTGGGAGCATGAGGATGCTTAAGTACCGACTGAATCTTTCGCTCTCAGCTAGGCGCACGATATTTTCAACCGAACTTAAATCTTTAAGTGGTAACGCTGCGGCCCCGTAAACGTCGGTGATCTTCTTTTCGTAGGCAGCTTTGTGAGGACCCGCAAGAAGCTTTTCTAAGCGAGGATAAATAAATTCAGCACTCAACGCTCCCGTTAAGTGTGTGTGCTCATCGCGGTAAGCTAACGGGAATCTTCTGAAGAACTCTGAAAGTGCGACGGCGGCTGGATGTTTAAGAAGAGTTCCGATCGGCAGTTGGTCGCTCAAAAACTTTTGTAACTCGGTTTGAAAAGACAAAACACAGTCGCGAAGCTCTGACGAGTTTTGCGCGCGATCTGATGTGAGTAAAAGTTCAAGAGTGTCGCGAAGACTAATCCCATTAGTTTCGCTGATAATTTCGGTCCACGCCGCAACAAGCTGCTGATGCAATTTCGACATGCTTCATTATGGGCAACGCCCTTGGTTGCCGCAAGCCTTATTTCAGCTTTGGAAGTCGTCTTGAGAGAGCTAAAGCACGCTTTTTCCAGTCACGTGCTCGTTCTACGTTAATTGGCGCAGTTCCATAACGATATTCTGAATACTCTTCCAATAATGAGTGCATTTCGTTAGCACGAGACGGCCATGCAAGTGCAACTCGCCCTGCATATTTAAGAGGACCTTCAGAAGGTAAGCGAGGAAGACCGCGCAGCCGGAGTTCGGTGCATAGCTCGCGATAGGCTGAGACGATTGGCTCGATCTTCTTTTTTCCGCGCCTGATCCAAAACCGAGTGAGTAGCAGAAGTAGAGCTGTCCCAACCAGGAGGGATGCAAGTAACCATGCGCGCTGACCGGACTGAACTCCAAGTGAATTCAAAATCGCTGATTGATACTCAAAGTCGTACTTGAGTAGAAAGTTGTTCCAGCGACTTGAAAGCAAATCAAAGGCGAGAGAAGAGTTGTTAATCCATCGCTGAAGAGCGCTATTTTGAAAGCGCAATTCGTATTGCTCACGAGTCATATTCGAATCTAGACCAGTCGGATCAATGTTATTGAAGTCTCCGCCCAGCGCTAATCGGAGTGGAGCGATGAACGAAGTTAGATCAACACGCTTCCAACCTGACCCTTCGACATAGATTTCGCTCCATGCGTGAGCGTCGAGCGCGCGGACACTCCAGTGTTCTGCCAAGCGATTCTTTACTCCGCCGTGAAACCCGATAACAACACGCGACGGGACACCGAGCAGTCGCATGATCGTTGCATAACCACCTGCATAGTGTTCGCAGAAGCCGACCTTTTTATTAAAAAGAAAATCGTCGAGGTCAGCGGTCGCGCCCGGACTTTTCGTGTAGCGAAAGCCATTTGCTAAAAAGTAGTCGACTAACGCATCAGAAAGCTTTTCCTCCGGAGAATTTGCCAAAGACGTCTGGGCTGAACGTTTAATCGTTTCGACCAGCTCAGATAGTTTAGTTGAAGGCTCCGGAGCTTCGAGGAAAACATCTTTCTCGAATTTTTGTAACGGCGGCTCATCCGAATTAAGTACAGAGTGAATCGTGTAAAGAACTCGAATGGTCGCCGGTGCCTGACGTTCGAATACAAAACCAGGTCGCATAAGAATGGCTTGCGGTGAGTGACCCGCCGCCGTCACCGAAACAGGGCTATCAAGGCCAAAGACAAACCGCTGAAAGCCAGGTTCAAGTACAACTTCATGCACAGTGTGCTGAGGTTGATTAACAGTAAGCGAGTTTGTCGAGGAATACCCTTTCTTAGTCCACTTTAGGCCTTCTGTTTGCCAAAGTATTCCTCCTCGCCAATACATTTCGGCATATCGCGGTTCAGGTCCCGAGAGGAAAGTTGCGCGGAACGCTAGTTCGTCAGATTCGATAAGTGAACTGATTGCGCCTGGATTAAGTTCATCAGAAAATCCACTCATTGCACGGGTGTCTGGATTCACGGTCCAGAGGGCAGCTGAGAAGCGTGGGAAAACAATAAATAAGAACAACCAAATTGGAATCGCAAGCCAAAGAGTTCGCATGACGACGGTAAGCGAGCGGAGACTTAGCTTTCCACGATCACCATGAAGGTAGAA
The DNA here is from genome assembly GCA_043727635.1 of Bdellovibrionales bacterium. Taxonomy (GTDB): domain Bacteria; phylum Bdellovibrionota; class Bdellovibrionia; order Bdellovibrionales; family JAMPXM01; genus JAYSYM01. The sequence goes on from JAYSYM010000221.1 coordinate 14,079, forward strand.
CAACAGCGTTGTGATAAGAGCGATAGAAAAAATCATGAAGATGGTTGCTGGCAGGGTTTGAGAAATCAAGACGTAATCCATGAGCAAGAAATAGCTAATGAACGTAACGTACATTGCGTCTCGATAGCGCACTGTTTCGAGGAGCTTAAGCGATGCAAGTAAAATGAGTAGGGCAGTTGCTGGCTCTTGCCCAAAAATCGATTTAAATTGAAAAAATACGCCGCTCATACATGCGATCGCAAAGATCCAGCGGATCAAACGATTTGGTAACCTTACTAATCGATAAACGTAGAGTGCGCTCCAAATTATAAATACAGAAGCGGTAGCAAGGATCCAAATCGGCACTTCTCCCGCAAACGGAACGATATTAAGCGCAACGACAGTCGTTAAAAAAAGTTGTAGGTACTGACTATTAAAGCTTCGCTCGGCCCAACTTCTCATGTGGCCTCTTTTTTAAATTGAGCTAGAGCTCTCCAGCACCGATGGGCATGCAAATTATCGCGACCGTAATCGAGTTGTAAATCGGGGAGATGAAGAGAGAAGCTACGCTCGCCTCGGTACGCTAACTCAATCCATAAGCTGAGCTGAGCAAGTTTTGCTTCGTGGGTTTTTTGCGTAGTGTGATTCCAATTTAGAACGATCGCTTCAGGGCCGCCTTCATCAAAGCGTTTAGTAAGGAGCGGTCGCCCGCGTGCAAACGCACGCCAGTCAACGTGTCGTGCTGAATCTGTATTTTGATAGGGTCGATGCTCGCGATAATCTTCACCGGCAAACTGCAATTTAGCACCAGCTTCTGATTGATACGAAAGTTGGGGAATAGGAAGCTCGCGACTCCCCGCAGGATTCGGATAGATAAAAAACTCGTGTTCAATTTTGTGAAGACTCCAGGCATAAAACAATCCGAGAGGGTACACGCTAGAGAGCTTTATTCGTTTCAGATTGTATTTGCCGCGACTTTCGATTTTGTAACTCGTTGTGAGCTTGCCTTTCGAGCGAGAATAAAGTGTTTGAGCAAATTCTAATCTCGGTTGGGAAGTGAAGCTCAAAGCATCGGCTTCTAAGTGAAAATGATCTTGATTGTCGTTTGATTCGACGATCGTGGTTAGGCGAACTGTGGTGCCTGCATAGCCTGGTTCCATTTGCACCGAACTCACCTTAACTCCGCGAACATTGTTGTGAGTTTGAATCATCGACACGAAACCAATTGCCGCTAAGAAAAATCCAAGTAGGTTAACAAGATTATTACCGTAGGCAGCGCCAGCCATTAACATAAACAAGACGCTTGCAAACAGAGCCATGCCGAATTTTGTTGGAACGATGTAGACCTTATTGTTTTTGCCGAACTTCGCGAACCTGTCGTTGATCTGACCGCGCATTTTAATCAACACGTACCTGCAGCACGATGTCCTCTGCTAAACGCTTACCGGTTTCTCCGCTAAAGTCGTCGCTTGGATTTAGTCGGTGACTCATCACTGCGACCGCCACGGCCTGTACATCTTCGGGAATCACATTTGATCGGCCAGCGAGGAAGGTCCAAGCTTGCGCGGCACGAATTAAGCCGAGTGCAGCGCGTGGAGACAGACCAATACTTCGAATTTTCTCACTCTCGGTTCTGCTTCGGTCTACTAAATTTTGAACGTAATCGACGATGGCTTCTGAAACATGAACCTTTCGAACTTGGTCTTGCATTTCAACGAGCGCGTTCGCAGATAAGATGATTGGGAGGCTTTCAATCAGTTGTTCGCGGGACTGACTCATTAATAAAGTTTTCTCACCAGCTCGCGACGGATAACCGAGTTGAATGCGCATCAAAAAGCGATCGAGCTGTGACTCGGGAAGCGGGAATGTTCCGATTTGCTGTCTTGGGTTTTGTGTTGCTATGAAAAAGAACGGCCGCGGGAGCAGATGAGTTTTGCCGTCGATCGTAATTTTGTGTTCTTCCATCGCTTGAAGACATGCGCTTTGAGTTTTCGGAGTAGCGCGATTTAACTCGTCACCTAAAACAAGCTCAGCAAAGATCGGACCTTGCTGAAAGACAAATTCACCACGCTCTTTTATGAAAACCGCTCCGCCTAAGATATCTGCCGGCAGTAAATCATTTGTGAATTGAATTCTTGAAAATCGAAGTCCGAGTGACTGCGCTAACATTTTTACGAGAGTCGTCTTACCTACTCCGGGAATGTCTTCGAGCAGCAGATGTCCGCCTGCCAAAAGACAACAGGCTGTGAGTCGAATCTCATGATCTTTATCGATGATTACGCTATTTGCTTGTGCAAGAAACTTATCGAGTAACGCAGCTGACTGTTCTTTTGGATTCTGGGCCATAGCAAAGACTACGCTTAGCTATAGCGAACAGCAATCACAAGCTCTCTTCAATAAGCTGATGCCACTGAGAGCTAATATTGAACGAGAGTTCAGAATAGAGTTTTTCATATTTTGTATACTCCATCGCTGATGACGGCAGCCAAATCGCCAGACCTTGAGCTTGTTTAAATTTTCCTGTCGCCTTATTGGCGATGACGAACTTTTTTAGTTCTTCCTGAACTGAAGAAATCTGCGGCATGAATTGCTGCGAGCCAGCGCGAGCGCCGATTTTAACTAAAAAGTCTCCGAGGTCGACATAGTCACTCTTATAGAACTTGAGAGACGA
>JAYSYM010000222.1:0-1741 GCA_043727635.1 Bdellovibrionales bacterium
TCAATGACGCGACCCTTTACCATCGGGAACCGGGTACCTAATTGACATCGCTACTTTAAGTCCGTAAACCTGTTGTTGTGCGCCCTCAACAACAGCTCACATTCCCTCATTTCCGTTATCAGGCTTCCCTCGCGTTTGGGGGAAGCCTTCTTAAGAATTCGAATGCGAAGTCGGCGCGGCCTATTTCTCTAAAACGCCCGATGCATCTTGTGCTGCGATCTTCGTCAGCAACCGGAGCGAAATCTTTTCTACGATCAAAATTCACTGCACGCATCCGCGCACTTATTCGCAAACAAGCACAAATAAACGGCGTAAAGCTTTATGGTGTTGCCAATAAGGGAAATCACTTCCATCTTTTAATTCTTCCTCGCTCGCGAAAGGCTTACTTAAACTTCGTTCGTGCTATCAGCGGATTGATTGCACGAGTTGTTTCAGGCCAAGAGCGTGGAAAAGCAAAGATCAACAACAGCACTTCAAGCAAGGCTGCTGACTTAGGCCAACGGACGGCCGCTTTTTCACCTAAAAAGTTTTGGGATCAACGACCCTTTAGTCGCATCATCGAGTGGGGGCGAAATTTTAGAATCGCGAAGATTACGTTGGAGCGCGGAACGATCGAGTCGATTGGTTTCGGAAACTTAGTTCCAGAGGTCAACACATCTTGAGACGCGAGCTCGTCACGTGACGAGTTGAAACTGAGTTTATTCTTGATCTTGGATGTAGCGAACGTAATCAGCGAGAAAGTCGCTAGCCAAGTGTGAGGATTTAACACGCCACTTTTTCTCGTTCACCGTAAGGGCTGCGACTGCGATTCGATGTTTGCCGAAACGAGCGTAACCGACAAACCAGTCACACTTCCCTTTTGGATTCAGTCCAGTTAACGAGCCTGTTTTTCCGCCCATTTCTACGTCCTCAAACGAGCGCTTACGCATAACTGTGCGGAATGATTTTCGTGAAGTGCCCGATCGTACGGTCTCGCGCATAAGTTCGCGCAATTCCGCTGCAGACGCGGGAGCCATGATCTTGGCTTCTTGGCGAGCTTCAGCTTGGTAAATGACATTGCCATCTAAGTCGGTGAGATTATCAACTAAGTATGGCTCCATCATGACGCCATCGTTGACTACGGCTGATGCTATCAACGCTCCGTGAAGTGGGCTCATCGTGTTATCACGAGTAAACCCTGATGCAGCAGTCACAACACTCCAAGGATCTTCAGGAGCAATTTTCACGATCCCAACATCAACCGGAACATCAGCGCGGATCGGACGATTGAAACGAAACTTTTCGGCGTAATCTAAAAGCTTCTCTGGTCCGACATAAAACAGACCGAGTTTTCCAAAGACTGTATTCACCGAACGAGCAAAAGCATCTTTCATCGTCATGAATCGCGTCCAGCGATTGCGAGACTGATCATTAACATTACGCTTGTAGAGCGTGTGGCTTCCGCCGTTGAAAGGAACAACTGTGTTCGATGAAGCTTTGCGAGAATCAATCGCGGCACTCGCGGTAACAACTTTGAAAATTGAAGCAGCTGGAAAGGTCGCCTGAAGAGTTAGGTTATTCCCGAGAATTTCGCGCTGGTAACTCACCATCGCGATGATTCTTCCGGTCGTTGCATCAATCGCAACAAACGCGGCATGATCTGGGCGCCAAAGATTCATCGTCTTTTGCATCTTCTGCTGAAAAACAGAATCTAGCGCGTAATTCACTTTAACTTTAGTTTCGTCGCCATCGACTTCGAAAT
>JAYSYM010000223.1:0-1741 GCA_043727635.1 Bdellovibrionales bacterium
AACCTACCTTAGCTCGTTAACTGTTTTGAAATTTCATATCGGCCGACTCACTTCGAGACGTAATCGAGATCTATCTTGGTCCGTCGGATTTACTCGAAAATTTAAATTCATCTATTCTTCGCAATCCGTTTCAAACTGATTCAGCTCGCCTTTAATTACCAAGTCTAATTACCGAAAAGTTAGTCATGGGACGTATGCGCATTTCAAAACTGCTTTCAGCAGTTCTACTGAGCTCTATTGCTTTGGCCTGTACGCCAAACAATAAACTTACGTCCCAAGTCTCAATCAAAATGCCTGGCAACAGCTCGAGTTCACTTTCAAATAAAATGAGCCAATCAGTTTCTGCACTGGTGAGTCCATGGGATGAAATGTGCTATCTCGTGAACGTCACTGGCGGCGCACTTTCTTCAACGAAGAAAAATTCGTGCGAAGTTGAAAAGGGAATTACATCTAAGTTTATCGCTGCGGGCGGCGAAGTAAAATTGAGTGTTCCTCAGGGTGCAGGTTACAAACTCCAGCTCATCGGCTTCGAAAGGGCTTTGAGCTCTGACCCTTGCCCAACACTCAGTTCAGATTCAGACTTAGAATCTCTCGATCAAACAAGAATAAAAGAACTCGCAGTTCAAAACTTTGATGCGGCTGGAGAGCAAACGACAGTTACGCTTGCTGCTGCAATCCCGGGAAGCGATTTAAAAACTCAATACTCATTGGCGTCGAGCTGCACAGCTGTAGCAACTCCAACAGTTAGTTTCTCGGCTGCAGCGATGCCGATCACCGAAGGTGCAAGCGCTTCGTTGACTGTTTCGTTGAGTGCTCCTGCGACAGCGCCTGTCACTGTGAGCTGCGCATTCGTTGCTGGCACCGCAAGCTCGGGAGTTGATCGGCCAACAAGCTGTTCGTCTTTGACGTTTGCAGCTGGCCAATCCTCTGCAACATTCACTCTTGATCTTTCAACTTTCGACGGCGCGATTCACGAAGCAACAGAAGGCTTCGACATAATGCTGAGCGCACCGGCAGGTTACAACCCTGGCGCTATTATGTCGTCAACGGTTTCGATCGCCGATAATGACGCTGCTCCAACCGTAGTTATTGGCGACGAGGTTGTGACGGAAGCTGGAACATTGACCTACACTGTCACTAGCTCAGCAATTTCAGATCTTCCGATCTCGTTTAACTTCTTGGTAAGTGGCGTGACTGCTATAGTCGGCATTGATTTTTCGACCGCATCTGGCTCTGGAGTTATTGCAGCAGGAGTAACGACTACTACGATCAGCGTTGCAACTTCGAACGACGCAATCTTTGAAGCAAATGAAACACTCGACGTAACCTTGAGCAGCGTCACAAATTACTCGGTACCAGGTTCGGACTTGAGTGCCACAGGCACGATCAACGATGACGACCCTTCTCCAGCGGTCATCACCGTTAGCGACGCTGGATATTCATACGGCACAATAGTCACTTTCGCAGAGCCCGTTTATACGTTCACACTCACAAATACTGGCGGCGCTGCTGCAACTTCGTTGGTGGTTAACGGCTTGGCAGCTCCATATGATTGGGTTGCTGGCGTTTATCCGGGCACTGGTGGAAGCTGCGCTCTCTCAATTCCTGCGGGCGGATCGTGCACCGTAGTGGTGAAATTCGCTCCCGTCGCAGTTGGAACTTTCAACGAAGATATTGATGTCTCTTACCATAACGGCGCAGTAGCGGGCATTACTACTTCACGCTCTATCTCCGGGATAGG
>JAYSYM010000224.1:0-5524 GCA_043727635.1 Bdellovibrionales bacterium
GCTAAGTAGTTTTTTGGAAAACGCGAATCCGAGAATACTCGAATTCACGAATTCAAAAGTACTGAAAAAATGCCGAGTTAATAGCTCGGCATTTTTTTATTGTCCGCCGGCGCCGCCTTCGCCCCGCGAATCAAACCCACCCTCTAAGATTTTGTTCTCTCGCACTCTCACTCCATATACTTTTGCGATATTGGCTTCTTCGATTTTGTGGCCACGTTTGGTGAGAACTTCAAGCACATCGGGCGAGACTCTTCGTTTGTCGACAAAAAGTTTATCAGGCAAAAACTGGTGGTGGACTCGCGGAGACTGGATCGCTTGATCAATATCAAAATTATTTCCGATTACTCGGTGAAGCACTTGCAAAACTGAGCTGATAATTCGTGGTCCGCCCGGCGAACCGAGAGATAAAATTACCTGACCGTCTTTTTTCACGAGAGTCGGGCTCATCGAACTTAGTGGTCGTTTTCCTGGCTCCACATTATTTGCCTCGCCTTGAATTAAGCCGAACATATTTGGTTGTCCCGGGCGAGTGTTAAAGTCATCCATCTCGTTGTTGAGCATGATGCCGAATCGCGGAGTCATCACTCCAGAGCCGTGCAACCCATTAAGCGTGATGGTCATCGCAACCGAGTTTCTGTTTAAATCAAGAACTGAGAAGTGCGTCGTTTGCGTTTCGCGGGAAGGTTGAGATACTTCGCGCTCAAGCTTCATCGTCTTATCGCTCTTAAACTTTTCGACGAACTGATTTGCTAATCCTTCGTAATCGATCGCCTGAAGATTCTTTTTTGAGAAGTCAGGATCGCCAAGGTCGACTCGCTGCCTGAATGAGAATTTCAAAATTTCAGCCCAAAGATGCATCTCTGCTGACGAAAGGGGAGCGAGAGTTGATAGCTTCATTCGCTCAGCAAGTTTCAAAGCCATTGTCATAACTACGCCAGCGCTACTCGGAAGCGGCATCATGTAAACAGTATGGCCCAGATAGGTAGTTTCCATCGGCTTCAACCAGCGAACTTTATAGTTAGCCAAATCACTTAGTTCAATCACTCCACCAGTTGCTTTGACGGCTTGAACTAAATCTTTTGCGACGGCGCCTTTGTAAAAGCCGTTAATACCTTGGTCCCGAAACAATCGCAGTGTTGCTGCGAGCTCTTTTTGTTTAAGCACATCTCCCGGCAGAGGAGGTGAGCCTCCAGGGAGGTTCTGTTTTGCAAAGATTCGTTTTCCGGCAGAGTTAAATCTTTTCCATTCGCTCGTCGCAGAGGCCGACCATTCACCGCTGACTAGAAATCCATCCGTTGCTAACTTCTCTGCGTGTGTGAATAGTTTTTTCCAGGGAAGTTTGCCAAACTTTTCATGCAATGCTTTCAGCCCGGCTGGAATTCCAGGAACTCCAACTGCAAGCCCACCATCAATCGATGCATTCTTCGGTTGATCCTTATAAAGATCTTTGTGCGCTGCCTGCGGAGCGGTTTCTCGGAAGTCGATAGCTTCGACTCCTTTGCCTAATTCAACTAGGGCAAAGCCTCCGCCTCCCAAAGAAGCGTAATAGGGGGTTGTAACCGAAAGGCCTAACGCAACCGCTACTGCGACGTCGACAACGTTTCCGCCCTGTTTGTAAATATCTCGCGCAATTTCTGCGGAGTAAGGGGAGGGACCGGCAACTATTATTTTCTGCCCTTCAGCGGGAACTGAGAATGCATTTGAGCAAGAAAGTAAAACCATGAAAGCACAAATTAGATTTTTCATATCAACTATGCTATCTGATGGACCAATCGGTTAGGAGTAAAATAGTGGATCCTCGTCTCCCTAAAGTTAACCGCCGCGTCAGCCTTACGCGCGACATGACAAATCTCGGAGTGAATCCCTATGTAAAGCTTCTGAAGGAAGACTTTGCTCAGTGGGCATTTGACGAAGAAAAGTCCCAGACTTTGAAGGGGAAATGGCGCGAGCTTGGGTTTACTGGCGCGCCTGTAGATAAACCTCTTGATCTCGAAATCGGAACTGGCAACGGTTATCACTTTGAAAAACTGGCAAGCGAACAAGAGGGCAAGCGCTTAACTCTTGGAATGGAATTAAAGTACAAACCACTTGTGCAAACTATTCGCCGCACAGTTCGATTGGGTCTTAAAGACGCTCGAATGTTTCGCTATGATGCTTCTTACCTTTCAGATATTTTCGCAGAAGGTGAGCTGAACAACATATACATTCACTTTCCCGATCCATGGCCGAAGATTCGTCATCACAAAAACCGTTTGATCCAGGATGGGTTTTTGCAAGAAACTTTTGAACTTCAACGCCCAGGTTCGTTCATCGAATTTAAAACTGATTCGCTTCCATACTTCGAGTGGGCCATGGACGTTTTTAGTCGTGGGCCTTACAAAATCACCGCCGAAAGCCGCGACCTCCACAATTCAGAATGGAAGTCGCTCAACTTCGTTACTCAATTCGAAAGCTTATTCCTAAGCCAAGGGCTTAAAATCAATTACGCAAAACTTGAAAAGATTTAGTCACCGGTACTCGGAAACGGTTGTTCTGTCAGGCTGCGTGCGATGAAGGCCCAATCGACTTTTACATTTACATGCGGAACGTAGATTTGAGTTTCGCTAAGATGATGCGGCAGCATTTTAAAAATAGGTATTTCAGCGGCGACTTGAATCGTGTTCTGCGCGATAGCTGTATCGAGATCGCCGACGACCTCAAGACGTTTTAGTCGGATGGGCTGGGGTAACAAGAATAGATAACCTGAATGGATGTTCGCCGAGGAATTGTTCAAGTAGTAACTGTTTGCGATAACACTCACGCTCGCCTCAGACTTGGATTTGACGACGAAAATTGTTTTTCCATCAGCATTGATTACCTTGTCAGACCCAGACACAACGTATGAAATTTCAGCGGTGCGGTGGATGTTAAACCAATAGTGATAATTTAGATCAGACTTACGATTGAACAGGCCGCCTGCGACCCATACTCTTCGTGGGTCAGCGCTACTGTTCTGCAATTCCAAGAATTGATCAATGTTTGAGGTGTTCGAAATTTTCAGATTCAAAATTGAAATATCCCGAATCTTTTGGTTTGGCGGAGCGTTGAACACCGGTGCTTGCGCAGAAATCTGAAGTTCTGGTGCCGGATAGAGAAGAGTAAACGGCGCTGAAATTTCTAATCGGACCCCATTCTCATCTTTTAAAGCTAAACGACAAGGTTGTCGGAACTTACGCAAAACAGTTTCAAGAACTGCGAGTGGTTGTTTATAGGCAAGTTGACTCCAATTAATCGTGTCGACTGAGATGAAACTTTCGCGACTCGTGAAATCAGCGCATGCCAACTCGGCGGTTCCCGATCGCACATCACTGTCGACCGCAAGCTGATCTAGATCATCGACGCCAACGACAACGCGAGCTTCACCAGGCACCGAAGGTGAGATTCTCTGGAGCCTTTCGGAGACAACGAGCTTTCCATACTGTGCTCCACCCGAAAATTTGACTCCCGGAACTGAAAAGTGGTGGCGAGAACCGTGTTCATTGACTGCAGAAAAATCGAACGAACATTCCACAGCTTGATCAGCGACTTCGAGAAGTGCTTTTGCTGGAACAATCGAGCCAAGCTCAAGTAGACTAGGAGTTTGAAAGCGAAAACTTTCTTCAAAATGCTGATCGCCCCAGCTGCAGACTGAATCAACCTCCAAAACAATATTTGAACCTGAGGTCAGAAAAGATAATGCAGAATCGAGCGGCAATTCCTTTTGCGAAGCTTCGCCAACTTTCAGGCGGCCTCGCTCCCCACCGTCAGAACTAGGCATTACGATCTCAGGCGGAGAAAATCTCCATTGGTCTTCGCGTTGTTTTGGTTTGTCCGGTGTGCAAGCCACTGGTCCGAGAAAAAGGACGAAAATCATTACTATTTGAACTCTAACCCTATTCATTTGAGCCTCCCGTTTAGAAGCAGCTCAAATTGCAAGCCTAAAGCCAAAACCAGAGCCCCAAAAAAACAACTACCAGTAGTGAGTGTCGACCTTAATATCGCCTAAAACTTCTGCCTGACACGAAAGACGCTCATCGCGGGCGAAATCGAATTGGTCTCGGCGCATGGCTTCGATCTCAGTTTCGGGGCTTAAATTTTTAGCGCCTTCGACTATGCGCACACGACACTTCGCACAGACTCCATCTCCGCGACATGAGCTCGCGACTGGAATCTCATGCTCTAAGAGCGCCTGCATGAGGTTCGCTCCAGAACTCACCTCGATTTCGGGTCGGGATTTCACAAATTCAATCTTAGGCATCTAGACCTATAATTCTCTAAATGCCGCGCCTGCACAAGGTTTTGTAACTTGCGGCTGAGTCAGCTATTCTTCCTTCCAATCACATCAGAGTTCCGGAGCCCTCATGCAGAACATTGAGAAAGTTTTAATCATTGGATCAGGTCCCGCGGGGCTTACTGCGGCTATTTACTCTTCGCGCGCGCTTTTGAAACCATTAATGATTGAAGGCGAAGAGGCCGGTGGTCAGCTCATGATCACGACTGACGTTGAAAACTATCCAGGCTTCCCAAAGGGAGTTGCTGGCCCAGAGATGATGATGCAGTTTCGAGCGCAAGCAGAACGCTTCGGCACTCGCTTCATTACTCGCAACGTAACTAAAGTTGATTTCTCGCAGCGTCCTTTCAAAGTTTGGATCGGCAACGATCTACATTTAGCTGAGACCGTAATCATCTCTACGGGTGCGAGTGCGAAGTGGTTGGGTCTTCCGAACGAAAAGCAGTGGTACAACAAGGGCGTTTCGGCATGTGCAACTTGCGACGGCGCGTTTTTCAAAAATGTCGAAGTAGCAGTTGTGGGTGGCGGAGATACTGCGATGGAAGAAGCTAACTTCCTCACGCGCTTCGCTTCAAAAGTTTATATTATTCACCGACGTGATTCGTTCCGCGCCTCGAAAATCATGGTCGATCGTGCACTGAAAAATCCAAAGATCGAACCGATCTGGGATAGTGAAGTGACCGACATCATGGGTGAGCAGTTTGTGAACGCGATCAAAATTAAAAACATAAAAACTGGCGAGACTTATGACAAACCAATCGGTGGTTTGTTTATAGCTATCGGCCACAAACCAAACACTGATCTTTTTAAGGGTCAGCTCGAATTTGAAGACACTGGGTATATTAAAACTGCGAAGTCTACGACTTACACAAGCGTTGATGGAGTGTTTGCTGCGGGAGACGTGCAAGATCACGTTTATCGTCAGGCAATTACTGCTGCTGGCACTGGATGTATGGCGGCGATGGATGCAGAGAGATGGCTAGAGGCACAGGGTGAGTAAAAAAATCGACACCACGGATTTGGTGAAGAAAATTGAAAAAATCACGCGCGAACGAATGCGTGAAGAAACAGTCGTAAGTCTCGATAAGTTTCGCGATAAGAAAAAAGACACTCCAAAAACTTTGTTAGTGATCGAAGATGACGAAACAATGCGAAAAGCACTTCAGCGAATCTTTGAAGCTGACGGCATGATCGTAAAGACGGTGGCTGACGGTA
>JAYSYM010000225.1:0-5515 GCA_043727635.1 Bdellovibrionales bacterium
AGATTGGGTTCCTCGCTCAGTTCGTGACAAAGCTAAACTTCTTGATCGTACGGTTTTGGAACTTGAAGGCTCAACAGGCCGTACTCCAACCGACGAAGAAGTTTCTCAGAAGCTCAACATGACGATGGATGAATTCCATGACTTGGTTAACCAAGTTCGTCCGGTGAGCTTGTTATCAATCGACGACGCGGCAACGTTCTCGAACGTTGATAAGAAATCGATTTTGAATTTGTTAGAGGGCACGAAACTCAATAACCCTCTCACTCAATTAAATATAAAATCAGTGAAAGACATCGTGACTAAGGCGATTGAAGAATTGCCAGAACGTCAGCGCCTTGTACTCTCATTGTATTACTACGAAGATTTGAATCTAAAAGAGATCGGCAAAGTTTTGCGCGTAACAGAGAGCCGTGTATCACAGCTCCACGCACAAGCGATCTCTCGTCTTCGTGCTAAGCTTCAGCAGACCTTCGATGAAGGTGGCGGCACCGAAGCTTCAGGCCAGTAGTACCTCTCAGTCATTAGTTTTTAATACAGATTCTAATTCAGTGCGAAGGCGGCCGATCAAACGCGCCTCTACTTGTCGTACTGCTTCGCGAGTGACTTCAAAATGATCGCCGATTTCTTGTAGGGTCAGCGGCTCATCAGAGAGCAGGCGGTGTTCGAGGATGTACGCTTCTTTTTCGTTGAGCTTACTTCGAATTTTATCGATATTTGCCCGAAGGGCTGCGAGTTCCTCGGCATGGCCAAGTTCTTCGTCGGCACCGAGAGCGTTGTCGCTTTCGAAATCAAGAAGGCTTGCGCCTGAGTCTCCATCAACCGGTGCATCTAAACTAATATCGCGTCCGCTCATTCGCTTAGTCATCATTTCGACTTCTTCTTCAGTTACGCCCAAGCGCGAAGAAATTAGAGCGACATTTGATTCTTTTCCCATTCTATCGAGCAAATCTTTTTCTTTTTGTAAGCGATAGAAAAGTTTGCGCTGGTTTTGTGTCGTACCGATTCGCACCATTGAGTATTGGCGCATTAAGTATTCTTGTATGTAGCCGCGAATCCACCAGACAGCGTAGGTGATGAGGCGAGTGCCTTTGTAAGGATTGAAATCGCGAACGGCGTGCATCAGTCCAACATTACCCTCTTGGATAAGATCGATCATCTTTGCGCCAAACTTTGAATACTCGGCTGCGATCTTTACGACAAAACGTAAATTCGACGTCACTAAAATTTCTGCAGCTTTTGAGTCGTCCTGTTCGCGGTACTGAATAGCTAGATCGTGTTCTTGCTCGCGCGTAAGCAGTGGATATTTGCGAAGCTCTGCTAAATAAGTTTGAACAGGATCGGTCGATGAGACCAAGCCTTTTTCTGCAGTTAGATCGAACTCAACGATCTCAGACGGATCAATAATCTCTGGTTGAATGATGTCGTTGGTCTCGTCATCAATGACTTGAGCTGCCTTCTTCGTCGAGGCCTTAGCCGAAGAACTCTTTTTGCGGGTTTTCGCCATCGTCAGAGTTCCCTGCGGTTCCGTTAAGAGAGTGCTGACTCTAGTTTCTTCTGTAGTGTGCTCTGCACAACGCCTTTTAGCGGAGTGAGAAGCATTGGAAGAGTGACTTCGACTTCTACCTTTGAGCCGGCGCCATCGGCCTTTACAGTCATGTTTGCTTCGAACTTGCTACCTTTAGCCTTGCCGCTCATAGCTGCTTCGTTGAAATCGCATTTATAGCTCGCATCCATCTTGCGAAGATCTTTGTCGTTCTCGAGAACGTTTCTGATCTTCTTGAAGGTGTCTTGAGCCCCGTGTTTCGATGATGTTTCGATCTTGAATTTTGGCATAGACTTCAACTTAGACCTTCAAATACCGAGTGTCCATACTGTTTTCCATTGGCAAAGATGAAGCGTTACTCTATTTTTAGAATCTATGAAATTCGTAAGCGAGCTCAAAAGAACACACTACTGCGGTCTATTAAGAACTGAACATGCTGAAAAGGAAGTAATCATCATGGGGTGGGTCGACACACGGCGCGACCATGGCGGACTCATCTTCTTCGATCTTCGAGACCGAGAAGGTCTAGTTCAGGTGACGATTGACCCAGCGCAAGAGGCAATGGCCGTAGCGAAAAATGCTCGTAATGAATACGTTGTCGCAGTTCGAGGCAAAGTTAAGGCTCGTCCATCGGGCATGGAGAATAAAAAAATCGCAACGGGTGCCATCGAGATTTTAGCTACCGAGTGCGAAATTTTATCTGAGTCAAAGCCAACTCCGTTCCAGATCAATGATGAGAATGTGTCTGAAACTACTCGCTTGAAATATCGTTACCTCGACATCCGCTCAACAAAGTTACAAAAAGCACTCAAGCTTCGCCATGAAGCGGTGATGCATGTGCGCGAGTTTTTGAGCAAAGAGGGTTTCTACGAAATAGAAACTCCGATTTTGTACAAGAGCACTCCAGAAGGTGCGCGCGATTACCTAGTTCCCTCTCGAGTCAACCAAGGAACTTTCTACGCGCTTCCACAAAGTCCACAAACTTTAAAGCAGCTTTTGATGATCGGTGGAGTCGATAAGTACTTCCAAATCGCCCGCTGTTTCCGCGACGAAGATTTGCGCGCTGATCGCCAACCAGAATTTTCTCAGGTGGATATCGAGATGAGCTTCATCGATCAAGAAGACATAATGAATTTGGTTGAGCGAATGGCACAGACTTTATGGCAAAAAGTTCGCGGCTACGACATCGGAAAAATTCCACGCATGACTTTTCATGATGCCATGAACAGATTCGGCAATGACAAACCAGATTTACGTTTCGGACTTGAGCTTCAAGACATCAGCGACATGGTGAAGGGCGCAGGCTTTCAAGTATTCGACGATGCGATTGCAAAAAAAGGTTGTGTGAAGGGGATCGGCATTGCGCAAGCCGGTGAACTTTCTCGTGCACAGATCGACAAACTTATGGAAATGGCAAAGCGGGCCGGAGCAAAGGGCTTGATCTGGATTAAACCCGATGCAGCTGGAAAATTAAATTCGCCAATCGCAAAGTTTGTTAGCGAAGATAAATTAAAAGAGATCTACACAAAGCTTTGTCCAGAGGGAAAAGGTTTGGCGTTGGCAGTCGCTGATTCGTGGGAAACTACGTGCGCCGCACTTTCTACATTACGTTTGCACTTGGGTGCAGAGCTAAAGCTGATCGACACATCAAAAGATCGTTTCTTGTGGGTCGTGGACTTTCCTTTGTTTGAATACGACGCTGACAACAAACGATGGGCGGCCCGACATCATCCGTTCACTTCTCCAGCAAATGAATCGATTGATGATTTGAAAAATTATAATGACGCCACGTTCGGGAACATGCTCGCTAAAGCTTACGATTTAGTTTGTAACGGCAACGAGCTTGGCGGCGGATCGATTCGTATTCACCGATCTGATGTTCAAGACTCAATGTTTAAAGCACTTGGCTTCACACCTGAAGATGCGAAAGCGCAATTTGGATTCTTTATTGATGCGCTCTCGTACGGCACTCCTCCACACGGCGGAATTGCTTGGGGAGTTGATCGCTTAGTGATGATTCTTGCGAACACTGATGCCATTCGCGACGTAATGGCCTTCCCAAAAACTGCAAAAGCTTCTGACTTAATGGCAGAGGCTCCTAGTGTAGTGAAGAGAGAGCAGCTGATCGAGCTGGGTATTCGTCTAGCTCCGTCAGCGGAAGCTGCACTCAAGCAGCCAAATGACGTCGAAGCTTAATCAATGATTTCAGCAAGGTGACAGTTAACTCAAAGGGGTGTCACCTCCATCGCTCGGTAAATCGAGATGTCCTCCGTTACGCTTATTGAAAGTAGTTACGGAGGACAAATGCTTTACGGAATTCTTATCATGATGGCAGCGTTCATTCTGCGCTCGATCATTGCAATGAGTCTTGGTCTCTTCACCGTTTTCAAAACAGAATTTGGTCGCACTCGTCGAGTTTACAAAATCGACATTCCTGAAAATCAAATGAAGAAGGAATTGGTGCAGATCGCAAAGATCATTCCGTTCTACTCCTTCGTTGTTGCCTTAGGTCATCACCTTGGGGTTGTTCAATATGCGGAGCACACGATCATCGGCACGTTGAGTACATTCGTAGTTCTCTTTGTTTGGAATGAAGTTTGGTTCTACGCCTTTCACCGTGCCGTTCATCACCCAAAACTAATGAAGATTCACGTTGATCATCATCGTTCGCGAGTGACGACCCCATTAACTGTGTCGGCATTCTCTTTTATTGAACAGACTTCTCATATTTTGTTAGCGGTATCAGTTCCCGCAATTCTTTCGCGCTACATTCCAATCACACTGACGGGAGTTGCGGTCTACAGCATTCCAATGATTATCGTAAACGTGCTCGGGCATATGAACGTAGAAGTTTATCCGGCGTGGTTTAGCTCATCGACGCTCGGAAAATATTTCGGCACACCAACTTATCATGCGCTTCATCACGGCCGAGTGAAGGGCCATTACGGCTTGATGACGACAATTCCTGATCGATTGTTTGGTTCGTACTTTGAAGATTACGCGCTTGTGCAAGCCCGTGCAGCTAATGGTGACGGTCTTACGAGCTTAAACGAACGACTCAAAGTTAAGCGCGATGACATTGTCCATGAGCCAATAGCAACTACCCCAGTAATAAGTTCGCAAGTTGCTTAGATCTCATCACAATCAGTAATATTTTGCAGTGCCATTAGAATTTCTTATCGGGTGACACTTAACGTATAAAGCGTCACCGCAATTAATACACATCCAAGTGAAATTTTACCAAAGTCTAACTTGCGTTGCTGACAGGGGTCAGTTCCGGTAGTTAATTGAACACTTTGGAGGATCGCTTGAATACACAAACAGTCAGTCAACAAAGCGACTTAATCGGTGAGCAGCAAACAGGTGGCGACACTGAGAGCTTCGTGCGAATCGAAGACAAGTACCTCGTACCGAAATCTTCTCTGCCCCAGCTACTCAAACTTCTTCGCAGCAACCTCGATCCATCGTATATGTCAGCCGACGTTCGCTTTAATATGATCGAGTCACTCTACTTTGATTCGCCATCGCTAAAAGTTTTTCGGGATCACTTCGCGACCGGAATTAGCAGATTTAAGCTTCGCCTTCGTCAATACGGGCCAAACGGAAGGTTTGCTCCTGAAACAGAGCCGAGCCACCTCGAGATGAAACAGAAGTCAGATGGAGTTTCGCGAAAATTTCGTTTCAAAGTTGGGTTGGCGGCAAAGTTAGCACTTCTAGCTGGAAAAACTCTTCCATCAGATTTCGCTGAAGCTAAGAAAAAGAAAGAATTAATTTCTGAGCGCTGCACCCAAGTTAATAGTGCGATCAGTGACTTCGGACTTCGTCCGCAAGCGAAGGTCACCTACGAACGTCAAGCTTTCGAGCGAGACGGTTTAAGAGTAACAATTGATGATAACGTAAGAGCTGAACTTCTTACGCCTCTTGCTCCAGAGCTTGTGAATGAGTTGCTTCACAGCACTGAGCTTGAGCGAG
>JAYSYM010000226.1:0-1730 GCA_043727635.1 Bdellovibrionales bacterium
CGTGTGAGTTCCGTGACCGTGATCATCACATGGCTCAGCAATGTTTAATCCGCACGGATTGGTCGCATTACTGATCGTAGTTCTAATTGAGTCGTGCCAGTTGCCTCCGTGTGAAACTCCACCGCGAACACTTCCGCGATAATGAGTGATCAACGCTGGATGATCCCAATCAACACCGGTGTCCTGGCCTGCAACTACGATGTCAGCACCTTTGATTCCCATTGCCCATACAGCTTCAGCACCTGTCGAAGAGATGTTTGCACCAACTCCTCGCACAACCGATGCCTCAGCACGAATTCTTGTTCCAACCGCCTTCTGTTGAAGAACTGGATCGGCAACAATTTTTCCCACTTCATCACGCTTGGCGAGCTCTTCGATGAGCGCCGGGGAAGCACTTCGAATCGCGATCGCGTTCACAATGTAAAACGATTGAAACTGAACGTTACGAGATTGAAGCAAGTCGATAAGCTGCGATTGAGTTCGTTGAGCAACTGTTCGTAGCGAATCAACTACGAAAGCACCTTTTAGTCTCTTCGATCGCATTTGTGATGCGCGAGTAAGATCGGCCTTCTCTTTTAAAACAACAATCACATCTGTCGGAGTTGAAACCTCGCGAAGATTAACTGCTAATTTCTTTTCCCAAGTTGAGTTCACTGAGTATCCGAGCTGAGCGCTCGCAACCAAAACGACAGCAACGGTAGCCGCAAAAATATATTTCATTGATGATCCCCCGACCAAAATTCTATTCATAACTTTGGACCGGGGGAAATTGAGACTCACTCTTTACGCATGGTGCTACAAAAAGGTACCGGGTACCTTTTAGAATCCGAGGGCGAGTTTTCCGCTGATACGGTTAGTTTCGAAGGCCCGTGAGTACTCAGCGCCGAGGCTTAAGAAACCCAAATGGAGGTTCACTCCTCCCATAAACTGAACTGACGATTCTTTTGCGCTGCCTGAATTGCCAAAAGCACCGACGGAACCTGAACCAGAGGCATTGAGGTCGCCCTTCCCTTGAGCCCAGCCAACACCAACGTAGGGCTCAATCATCACAAAGTTCTGACTCACAAGCGCTTGCACGCCATAGACATCGGAGTCGTACTCGATGTTACCGATGAAGGCCCCTCCCGTTTGCGCAAACGAGAAATCAGTTTTCGAGTAGTGAGCTCTTAGTCCAACGGCAACTGGCAGCTCAATAATATTGTATCGAACGGCTGCCGCGACTTGCGACAACTCTGCATCTTGAATTTTAATTTTTGGAAGTATACCCGCTTCGACAGTTAGTCCGAACGGAATACTTACTCGGCCTAATAGCCCAACATTATATAGGTTCTTGAAGTCAGAGTTAGGCGACGTCCGCTTGATGATCTCGCTAATCTTGTCGGCGTCCGACGTTCCACCCGTTACGCCTACCTCAAATCCCCAAAGTCTTCCGAGCGAGCTTGCGCCCGAAACCGAAGTGAACAAGAAGTTGTGCGAGAATTCTCTGTTAGCCCCGTTTAAATCTTCTTGAGTTAAGTTATTAAAACTAAACTGCGCTTGCGCAGTATTCGCCGCAGCGAAAATTAATAGTGCTGAAATTGTTTTGCTCAACGACATCTTCATTTGTTGCTCCTCTTAAACGTTTTCTCTTGTGAGCTAACAGTTTAAGTGATGACACCTGAGATAGCTGAGTTAATTTTTCCTAATTTCTCAATTAGAGAACCAACTTGTGTTGTATAAAAACATCTTTT
>JAYSYM010000227.1:0-1726 GCA_043727635.1 Bdellovibrionales bacterium
TTGTTCTTTTTTAGAGTGCAAATTGGCGCGGCGTTTTTGGCAGCCTTCTTCTTTGCCTTTATCGCCTGGATCCTCGATCCAGTCTGCCACATGCTCGGAGCAGCTGTTCTCGAGTCTGAAGCGTTAACCCCAGTTTTCACGACCCTTTACAACATGCCGATTGTTCCATTCACGCGCTTCTACAACAGCATCGTAATGGGTTCAGGAATTCTCGCACTCCTCCTTGCTCCATTCGTTTACGTTGGAACAAAAATTCTAGTTCAGAAATATCGAGACACGGTCATGGCCCGCTTCCAGCAAACCAAAGTTTGGAAAGCTGTCAAAGCGTCTAGCGTCTACAACTGGTACACAAAATACGACGAATTGTATTAAGCGGAGAATGAACATGGCAAACACACAAGACATCAAAACTAAAGCTCCGAAAAAAGTTAAAGAAAAAGGCATCATCTGCTTCGAAGCGGTCATTCCATTCTTAATCGTCGTTGCACTTATCTACCTTTACTCCGCGATCTTCTTCGACACTCACGCAAGACGGCTGCTTGAGTACGGAGGCACTCGCGCAAATGGCGCCGAAATCAATATCGGGCATTTCAAAACGAGCTTCTTTAGCGCATCACTCGACATGGGTAAAATTGAAATCACCGACGGTGATAAACCCACTCACAACAAATTCGAAATCGGCCAAGTAAAATGGAACATGCTCTGGGATGCACTTCTCAGAGGTAAAGTTGCCATTGAAAACGCAAGCATTCTTGATATTCGCCTAGGTACTCAGCGAAAAAGCCCAGGTCGCGTTCTCCCCGCTAACAATGACAACAGCCCTGGCCTTGCCGACCAAGTTCGCCAGAACGCTCTCGCAAAAGTCCAAGAGCAGTACTCAAACAACGTACTCGGAGACTTAGGCGCAATTCTCGGCGGAGAAGATCCAAAAGATCAGCTAAAGAATATTCAAGGCTCACTTAAATCAGAAGCCCGCATCAAAGCACTTCAAGATGAGCTGAAGAAAAAAGAAGTTGAATGGAAAGCTCGCATCGATGCTCTTCCGAATAGCAAAGAAATTAAAGAAATTGGTGAGCGAGTAAAAACGGTTAAGACCAAAGACTTCAAGAACCCAATGGAAGTCCAAGCGTCGCTTAAGCAAATCGATCAGATAATCAAAGATGCCGACGCGAAAGTTAAGTCCGTCGATTCAACTAGCAAAGCACTCACCGGAGACGTTGGCATTTACCAAAAGGCATTTGCTGACCTCGACGACATGGTCAAAAAAGATATCGAAGATCTTGAGGCGCGCCTAAAAATTCCAAAGCTCGATGCAAAATCACTTACTAACTTCGTCGTTGGTCCGCTGTTCTTAGATAAAGTAAAGCAAGCCGAGTTCTACATGAACAAAGCTCGAAAGATGATGCCACCAAAGAAAACTGCTGAAGAAAAAGCAGCTTACGCAAAACCTACTCCGCACGAGCGAAGCAACGGCCGCAATTATAAATTCGGTCGTCCAAAAGCTTATCCAATATTCTGGCTTCAAAAAGGTCAGATTAGCTCGCAAGTCACTCAATCAGAGTGGGCCGGAGATTTTGAAGGCACTTTAATCAATCTTACTGATGACCCACCGACTATCGGCGTACCTACGACTCTCCAATTCAAAGGTAATTTCCCGAAGCAAAACGTCTTGGGAATTGATGGAAAGCTCACGATCGATCACGTGACCGAAGTTGCTCGCGAAGCC
>JAYSYM010000228.1:0-1722 GCA_043727635.1 Bdellovibrionales bacterium
GTCCTGAGTGATGAAAAAAAGGTTTTTCAAATTATTAAAGATGAACTTGTCGAAATTAAAGCGAAGTTTAATAACCCTCGCAGAACGCAAATTGAGAGCGACGGACAAGAGATCGAAGACGAAGATCTTATCGCTCAAGAAAAAATGGTTGTTAACATTACAAACTCTGGAACCATTAAACGAATTCCGATCGATCAGTATAAGACTCAACGCCGCGGCGGAAAAGGCGTTAAGGGTGCCGACACCAAAGAAGAAGATTATGTAACTAACATCTTTGTAGCCAATACGAAGACGAACCTTCTTGTTTTCACGAGCAACGGAAAAGTTTATTGGACAAAAGTGTACAAGTTGCCACTGGGCACGCGCACGTCAAAAGGCAAATCCATTAACAATGTTGTTGAGATTGGTGCCAACGAAACGGTTCGCGCCGTTCTCCCTGTGGAGGAATTCAAAGAAAATCGCTATGTAGTTATGCTCACTAAAAAAGGGACAATTAAAAAAACGCCACTCAGTGCGTTTTCAAATCCTCGTCCTTCCGGCATCATTGCGCTTACGATTGATCTTGAAGATGATCTCTTAACTGCAAAAATTAGCGAAGGTAACAACGACATCTTTATTTGTACAAAAGAAGGCATGTCGATTCGCTTTGACGAAGGTGATGTTCGACCTATGGGACGAACAGCCCGTGGTGTTCGCGGTATGACGCTCTCCAAAGATGATAGTGTCGTTGGCTGTGAAGTTTTTAACAAAGAAGGCCAAGCGAATATTTTAATTGTCACTGCAGGTGGATACGGAAAGCGGACTCAGCTTGAAGAGTACAGAGAGCAAAGCCGCGGCGGCGTTGGTGTTATTACGCAAAAAACAACTGATAAAATTGGCGAAGTTGTAACTTGCCGAAGCGTTCTTGATACTGACGACATTGTTTTAGCAACCGATCAAGGACAAACGATTCGAATGCCTTGCAAAGGCATCTCTCTTCTTGGAAGAAACACGCAAGGCGTGAGGTTGATCAGCCTGAAAGAAGAAGAGTATGTCACGAGCGTGGCAGTTGTCGGCGGTGAGGACAATGAAGAAGCACCAAGCTTGGATCAGTAGACATAAGATAGTATTTCTTACTTTCGTGTTGATTTTTTCTGGCTGTTTCAGCCAGTCGCAAAGAGAAGACCACGAGCTCGCTAAGAAAAATCTGGCCGAAGAAAAATATTCTGAGGCCTACACTTATTTTGAAAAAGTTTTTTTACACAGCTCAGATGAGACATTGGTTTTAGAAAGTGCCCAGGAACTTGCCGAGCTGGCCGAAGTAAAAATAAAAAATTATCCAAAAGCTGTGAACTATTTAGAATTTGTTATCGCAAACTCTAAAGACTTTAAGGCGTCCTATCAATCACTGTACAAAAAAGCCTTTATCGAACACAAACTTCTGTATTACTTCGAGGACGCCATCCATTCTTATCAAAGACTTTTGAGCTATTCCGACTTGTCGCTTGAGCAAAGTGCTGAAATTCGACTGAACATCGCCAAATGTTACAATGCCATTCATAACTACGAGGCTGCCAGAACCGAGTTATTGCCGCTTGTGAGCGCCACACAAAAAAACGAGATTCGTTACAAAGCCAAGCTTCTCGAAGCGTCGCTTTATCAAACAGAGGGCAGATTGGACGAAGCCATTCGAGTTTACAATCAGGCACTGGTTATCGACGTTATAGAAAGTGAAAAAAGAGA
>JAYSYM010000229.1:0-1717 GCA_043727635.1 Bdellovibrionales bacterium
GTTCCTTACGTGGGCTGCGGAATCCTTGGTTCAGCTGCAGGAATGGACAAAGACGTTGCGAAACGTTTGTTTAAAGAAGCCGGTTTGCCCGTTGGTAAATTTGCTGTTTTAAAGCGCCACAACTCGTCGCTCAAAGACTTTGATCGCCTCAAGGCAGAACTAGGCCTACCGTTCTTTTTAAAGCCTGCAAACATGGGCTCGTCAGTTGGCGTTCACAAAGTTGATTCCGCTCAAAAGTTTGAGTCCGCTCTAAAAGATGCGTTTCAATATGATACAAAACTTTTAGTCGAAGAATTTCTTCCTGGTCGCGAAGTTGAGTGTTCGGTTCTTGGTAATGAAAAGCCAATGTCGTCTACTCCTGGCGAAATCATTCCTCAGCACGATTTCTACTCTTACGACGCAAAATACCTCGATGATAATGGTGCGGTGTTAAAAATCCCTGCAGAACTCACTCCCCAGCAAGCCGCTGAAGTGAAGACGACTGCAATTAAAGTTTACGAGACACTCTGTTGCGACGGGATGGCGCGAGTCGATTTCTTCCTTCGTAAAGACGGAAAACTTTTCGTCAACGAAGTGAATACGATTCCCGGTTTCACAAAAATCAGCATGTACCCAAAAATGTGGAATCAAGATGGCATTGGTTATTCAGAGTTAATTGACCGTCTCATCGAGTTAGCCTCATCACGATACGCTACCGAACAGAGCTTAAGCAGATAGGCAATTGTCGGAACTTTATCTTCTTTGGCTAACAGTTAATTCCGAAAACTTGTCGAAACTATTGCCACTGTCACTGGGCTAACGCCTAGGCTGGCACTTATCGTACCTAATAAAAATCGTAATAAATCTTCTAAAACCCGTTAGCTTCCCTGTCTTAGACCCCGATAAGTTTAATGTTCGGGGGAACAATGAATCGAATTCTATTAGCCAGCATTAGCGAAGAAGAGAATTACATTCTTCGTCGCAAACTTGAGCCACTTACGACTGAGCTTGGACGAATCATCTTCGCCACCACTCGCCCGCAAGGCCTGCTATACACTTTCAAAGACGGTCATCACTTGATCGTATTGAACGTTGCTGAGTTTACTCCAGAACATCGCGAAACGATTTTGAAGCTTCGAAATAACGGCTACAACGGCCAGGTGATCGTTTGCGCAAAAGCGAAAAACTTCGATATCATCCGTGAAGTCAATGCGATGCAATCAACTGTGTTTATTGAGAAGCCTTATGAAAACAAAGACCTTCTTGGGGTGGTGACCAAACTACTCAGCACTAAAGAAGTTTCTCAACGAATTTTCCGTCGTTACTACACCATGCAAAAAGCTGAGATCGAATTCATCGAAAGCAGCCGCAAAGAGACGACCACTCTCTACAACCTTTCAAAGGGTGGAGCGTATATCGAATTCGCTCAACGAGAGAATCTGAAGATCGGCGACAAGCTTACACTTCATGTTCCACTCAACGAAGTTCGACGTACCTATGAAATGCCCGCAAAAGTTGTTTGGACGACTGCGAACGGCCAAGGTGGCGGTTACGGTGTTGGCTTAGAATTTGTTGGACCAGGCGATGTTCAGAAGAGCATTTACGGTTCTCTTGAGTAATGTCTGTTCGCATCGCTCGCTTCGTTCTTGATGATCCATCGTCACGAAATGCTTTAAGCATCGAGCAAGCCGAGAAGCTTGCCTCTGAACTTCAATTCAAATCGTCTAAAACCAAAAAC
>JAYSYM010000230.1:0-1717 GCA_043727635.1 Bdellovibrionales bacterium
GAGAGAGAACGCATCATGCGAGGAACTCCTGTGAAACTTAGCCTGAAAACAAATCAGAGCTACACGTTGATTTTAACAATCTTTCGGATCATTAGGCCACCGATTACTTGAAGAGCTAGGATACCCATAAGGATAATTATACCTAGGGTGGTGGTGAAGAGCGGCCGGACATAAGCCGGGTCGATAACCATAAAAATTGCCAACAAGGCAAAGGGAACCAACGTAATGATTACTCCTTGAGTAACACCTTGTGCAGTTAGCGCCTCGATCTTCTTTTCGACCTTCTGGCGCTCTCTCACGGTATAGACGATGGTCTGGAACGTTTCGCCCAAGTTACCGCCGGTTTCTTGTAAAATATTAACGCTCGTAACGAACATTTGAACGTCTGGTCTAGGTATTCTCATGCCGAGGTCGTTCAAGGATTCCTCAAGGCTTCTACCAATTTGCATCTCTGATAATACTAATCCGAATTCTTGGCGAATTGGATTCGGCAGGTTGTCGACCACTCTCTCCATTGATTGAGTCATCGACAATCCAGCTTTAATTCCGTTTGCCATGATCGTCATTCCATCAACCATCTGATTGACGAAGCGGGTGCAACGCTTTTCATAAATTGATTTAACAATTAACTGCGGTGCCGCAAAACCAACTAAGGTCATGACGCCGCCGCCGATAATTCCCAAAATTAAGTTTGGCCAAAACAAAATGAAGATGAGAGATCCGATACCGAAACTCGAGAGAAGCATCGCAATCGTTAAGTTGCGAGTGTTGCGCTCATCCATCTCCACAAACATCTGCTTGAGGAGAGTAATGATCTCTTCGCGGCGACCAAGCGATCTCCTATTCAGGAAATTTAAAATTTTTTCTGACCACATATATGTGATGGCGAAGATTGAAGCGCCGAATGCTGGAATAACGAACCAGTCGTTACCGAGAAGGCTGCTCATTATGTACCTGTCTTCTTAGTGGCAGCTTGTTGTCCGCCCGTTGGCTGGGCTGCGGCTGCTACGTTACTAACACCGTCGTTCGAGAAGATCGTGCGAGGAATATCAATCCCACGTTTTTGAAGACCTTCGATGAATTTTGGAATTAGGCCGGTCGCTTGGAATCTACCGACAACTTTTCTGTTCTTGTCGATGCCTTCTTCTTTGTAAACGAAGACTGGCTGAAGAATAATTTTATCATCCTGAAGATTTTGAACTTCAGTAATGTCGACAATTTTACGGCTGCCATCTGACATCCGCGAAATTTGAACGATCAAATCAACAGCACCTGCGATATTCTCACGAATCGCGCGAGCCGGAAGTTCCATTCCTGCCATTAAGCAAAGTGTTTCAAGTCGCGCAACTGCTTCGCGCGGATTATTCGCGTGAATAGTAGTCATCGAACCATCGTGACCAGTGTTCATCGCAGAAAGCATATCGAGGGCCGCGCCATCACGACACTCACCAACCACGATTCGATCTGGCCGCATACGAAGCGAGTTGCGAACTAGATCGCGAATTGAAACCTGTCCTGAGCCTTCTCGGCCAGCAGGGCGGGTTTCAAGGCGAACAACGTGATCCTGCTTAAGTTGAAGTTCGGCTGCATCCTCGATCGTAACGATTCGCTCGTTAGAAGGAATAAAGCCCGACATTGTATTGAGTAAAGTTGTTTTACCTGAACCAGTACCACCCGAAATAATGATGTTGAGGTGGTTCTCGACGCAAATACGTAA
>JAYSYM010000231.1:0-1716 GCA_043727635.1 Bdellovibrionales bacterium
GCCCCGACTCAGTTAAAGTAGTGAGTAGCAAAAACCGAGAAAGAATCAGATGAAAAAAAAGTTTGTTCTTCTTAGTCTGACTCTCGCTCCGTTACTCAGCGCTTGCTCATCAGCTCAAAAAGTTGAACCTGTTTCGGCCGTTGCCAAAGTTGCAGCTCCGATTACTTCTGGTAATTCAATAAACATAGATGTCGAAGGTCTCAAAAGATCTCTCGGACTTGATCGTTCGCGCGGCGATCTCGGCTATCAAGAAAAACAATTCAATACTTGCGATGCAGGCTTCGGCTACTCAAAGAAAAATTGCAAAGACCAAGTATTCGTTTCGATCAACTTTCGACTTCAATGTCGTGACACGATGGGTACAACTTCAGAAGTTGTGACGAGCGCACAAATGGATCCAATCGCAAACAAACAAGTCCGTTGGCAGATCGGGAAGGCTCAAGCAGCAACTCAAACTGACGACCAAGGGTTCGCGCAAATCAATGGAGTCTTGGCTCGGACTCCGGCGCCGAAAACTCAGCGCCTTCGTTTGGCCGTGGGTTCGCAATTTGTTTATGTGCGGGCAGGTGAGGTCACGAGAATTGTGACCCCTTCTAATTGGTGTTCGCGAAATTAATTAACAGAAACTTTTCGATTTTGCGTAGCTGCTGCATAGAACTCAATGTAGTGCTTCATCACGTGCTGCGGATAATCTTTTGGCCAAATATCTTTCTCAAGAGCGCTATCCACATTGCTTTGACCCATATTGTACGCGGCTAAGTAAAGTTGAGCGTGAGAATCGAAACGATCGCGAAGGAAACTTAGGAAGGCCGCGCCAATTTGAACGTTCGTCACTGGGTCGAAGAGGGAGTTGTTACCCTTCCACTTAATCGACATTTTTTCAGCGATCCATTTACCTGTTTCAGGACGAATCTGCATTAAGCCAATCTCGCCAACTCCACCTACCATGTCAGGTCGGAAGCTGCTCTCACCTTGAATGACAGACATTAAAAAGATTGGATCAAAACCGTACTTCAAGCTCTCGTCGATAATTGCTTGCGCTAGTAGCTTGTGTTTTGTTTTGAATTTGCCTGGAAGGCGTTCCTTCGTCCAACGATAAACCATCGAATTAATCTTCGGAATCTTCTCTCCGATTTTAGCTGCGCTTGTACGGTAGTGCTTACCCAAAAGTTCGCGCGCATGCTTTAAGCGTTCTTCTCTCTGCTGAATCGAAAGCGTTTTCGCATCAGCAGCTACGCCAAACACGAGTGTTCCGGTTAAGAAGCTTACAACCATGAGTTTCTTCAAAAGTTTATTCATGACAGACACTAGAGCAACGTACGTGCTAGCCACGGCTTACAACCTAGTGCGAATGGACACCTACATTCGAGATGATACGCATGAGACTCAGACAAGAGTTAGCCGGTTGACAGTTGCCCCCGCTGGTTTGCTCATTAAGTGTTAGGGTGCGATTTCGAGTCACTCCTGACCCTTAAATCGTTCGTGACGCTCGCTTATGAGCCGGCTTGCTTTTGATTAAGCTCTTTAAGTCTTCGCGATAAAGTTCGCACGAGAGCTTTTGACCAGGCAGGCTTTGAGAATAGAATCGAATCAAGAAGACCACTCGGAATTTCAATTAACTCAACATCTGTGAGGCATCGTACATCGGCCGATCTTGGTTCACCGTTGATGTAAGCCATTTCGCCAACAAATTCTCCGGGCTCAACGAAGCCTAAA
>JAYSYM010000232.1:0-1714 GCA_043727635.1 Bdellovibrionales bacterium
GGCAATTGCGCAAAGCAACTCCGACGAACTTTTAAGCGACCCGAACGTGATTGAACGGATCAATCCTGAAAATGGTAAGACTGAAATCGTAAACCGGAATAGTGGTGAGGTTTTGTATCCAGATAAAGATGCTGTCGATGCTCCTGGTGTCGAGATCCGACGAAATGGCGCAAATGGAGAATTCGAAGCTGTCGATCGAGATGGGAACCGAGTTGGTCGGCAAGACAACGACCAGTCATCAAGCGAAACTTCTGACAGCTATGTACCCGTTAAAGATTCAGGCCGATCGGAAAACGGCCCCGTAAAACTAACCTTAGAAGCTGGCCGTAAGCTTTTTGAGTCAGCCGAAGCGAAGGCCCCTTTACGTGACGGGAGTTACGCTTGTGAATTCGCCAACACAAGAGGCGTACAATCGCGAGTTTCTTTTCAAATCTACATGTCAGGCCAACAGAAGGCTATTTCACTCAAAAATCAGAATCGCTGGATTACTTCTACGACTGCCGGGCATCAGCTGATGACTGATCTCGAGATTGCAAATCTACGGCAGCTCGATTCAAGAGTAGTCGTAAAAACAGTTCTTATTGCAGATGGAAAACTTGGCGCATACTTCGTCTGCTCTCGTAAGTAACAGTTGCTCGATAAGGCAATCATGAGGTCTCTATGAATTTACTTTTAGCTTCACTGGCACTTGCAGGATTTGTCGAAATTGAGCGTTACGATTACTGGGAATGTTCCGCGACAGTCGGTAGCAATTCTTATGCTAGCTACTCGGCTACTTATGATCACGCAGTAGAGATTGCTATCTTGGATTGCACGAGTGCAGGTCACTCAAAAGATGCATGCAGCGCGGGTTTGCAGTGCGAGCACGTCGAAGAACGCCCGACTTACTAATCTGTTTGTTTCGCTAAAATCGTAGCTGCAATGAAGAATCCGTAAATTCCAATTATTACGAGAGCGCTCACTGCTTTACGAGCTGTCGAGAGTCTGCCGATTTCGATTCTTGTTCCAGCTTTCTCATCCCAACTTGTTGTGCCGGTGCTGTTGAGTTTGTTGTACGCAATGATATTAGCGATAAACGAAAGTAGCGGAACACATAGTCCATTTCCCCAAGCCTGACAGTACCAACTGCGCGCTAGCGAATCGTCGAACGAAATTTTACTGCCGTCGCGCTTGACCACTTGAACCTTAAGTAACCATTTGCCAGCAGTCGTCTGAAACTTCGCTAGCATGAAGCTTTCGTAGACAACCACGACTCCAACCATCACAAAGTAAAAGAGAAAATCGAAAAGCGCTGAGTCTTCTATGAACTGTCCTACGACAGAAGCAAACACCAAAGTAAGTAGCAAAAAGTCGACATTCTTCGCCCAGTATCGGCGCCACGGGAAAGCGTGAGCCACCTCGGGTTTAACGCTGGTGTGGTCGATATCGGACATTGATCCTCCAAATTAAAAAAGGGAGCTTCGCAGCTCCCTCTCGTGTTTCGCGCTGGCGCGAAAGTCTGTTCGTCGTTCGATTTACTTCTTAGCTAAGTGACGGTCGATGATCGACTTGAACTCTTCGAATGGGTAAGCACCTTTCAAAGAAACGCCGTTAACTAAGTAACCCGGAGTTCCGTTGAAGCCGAATGATTCGCCTTCTTTTTGATCGGCAGCAATTCGCGATTTAACAGCTTCAGAGTTGATGTCTTTAGCCATGCGAGCCATATCGAGGCCGG
>JAYSYM010000233.1:0-1712 GCA_043727635.1 Bdellovibrionales bacterium
GCTTTTTGCCGATTGGTTTTCAGCGCAGCCTCATGCCACGCGGGACCGAACTCTCCGCCACCGCGAATGTTTGCAATGACGTACACGCCCTTTTGTCGCTCAAGCCAAACTTTGCCCGTAGCATTCAAGTAATATGGAGTGAGTGAATTCATAAATCCGCCGTAGCCATAAAGTAACGTCGGATTCGATCCGTCAAACTTTGCATCTTTCGAACGAACAATAAAATACGGAACCTTCGTTCCATCTTTACTCTTCGCTTCGAACTGTTCCGAAATTAAATTATTTGAATTAAATCTCGCCGGAGCAGATTTAACTTTGTAGAGAAAAATTCCCTTCCCCGAGTCTTCGCCAATGACAACTGAAGCTGGAGATAGAAAGTCTTCATGTCTCGCAATGAAAACATCCTCGAGCGGCTCACTGTTGTGAATAACCAAGTTGCCACTCTGAAAAGCTTCGCGGTCTTGGCCCTGCAGACGACTAACTTCCCACTTCTCGCCAACACGCTGAACTTTCAAAATTCTACCCTGAACGTTTTCGACAATCCCTACTAGCACTGTGTGCTTAGTAATCGACACATTCTCGACTGCCGTTCGCGCTGGCGGCTCGTAAACCAAATCAGGTCCAGAAGTTAGATTTGTTAAGCTAAGAGCGAGCAAGCTGCCCTGCTTGAAAGCCTTACCGTTGGCGGCTTTTAGGTCCTTCTTCAAAGTGAAGAGCAAGTGCCTGGCAAAAACTCCGCTCGCTTGAGCATCTTCCGGAATCGGCAGCTCAACTAATGCGCCATCTTTCTGGTAGAGCCAATGTTTTCCGCGATAGAAATCAAGCGAACGAACTACGAAATGCCACTGCTTGCCCGGCTCGTGAGCCGTCCAACCATTTACACCAAGATCATCTTCCGAACTTTCTACAACCAGCTTTGCATTCTTAAGTGAAGTACCACGATTCCAAACTTTCATCTGCCGCGGATAACCCGACTTGTTCATCGTGCCCGGACCGAAATCAGTCGAAACAAACAGTTGGTTTTGCGAAACCCAATTCGCATCTGACTTAGCTTCAGGAAGTGTAAAGCCATTTTTCACAAACGACTTTGCCTCGATATCAAATTCGCGAATAACAGTTGCGTCTTTACCACCGCGAGAAAGCTTCAAAAGACAAAGTCGTTCTTCCGGAGAAAGACACGTTAAACCTTTCCATACCCAATTCTCATTTTCTTTTTTCGAGAGTTGATCGAGATCCAGAATGGTTTCCCAAGGAACAATGGCTTTTTTGTAATCATCAAGCTTTGCTCGTCGATAGATTCCTCGAACATTCTTCTCATCTTGCCAAAAGTTATAAAGATAACCTTTCAAATACGAAACAAACGGCAAACGATCTTTCGCCAATAAAATTCGGCGAATATCTTTCTCTGTCATCTTATAAACTGCGTTTTCTTTTAATCTTTTTTCCGACTCAGCATTGCGCTCCTTCACCCAAGCAAG
Source organism: Bdellovibrionales bacterium (assembly GCA_043727635.1). Classification (GTDB taxonomy): domain Bacteria; phylum Bdellovibrionota; class Bdellovibrionia; order Bdellovibrionales; family JAMPXM01; genus JAYSYM01. Next base: position 1,479 of record JAYSYM010000233.1, read on the forward strand.
CGCTTTCTCCCCTTCAACTTCTTCGAGCCAAAGATTTGGATCATCCGGTTGTTGCTGCTGTTGCGCCTGCGGCGGCTGCGCGGCCGGCTGCTGCTGCTGTGGCTGCTGCGAGTCTTTTTTCGGCTGCGACGAACACGCCACTAAGAACAATATCGCTAAAGTTGATTGAGAAATCTTTTTCATCTAACCGTCCTTGATCAAACCCTGTTTGAAATTTTTAGTAAACTTGCGAAA
>JAYSYM010000234.1:0-16435 GCA_043727635.1 Bdellovibrionales bacterium
TTTTAAACCGACTTTATAAATTTACTCAGATGCAAGTGAGCTTCGGTATCCGAATGCTTGCGCTCGACAATAAAAATCAGCCGCGAACATTTGATCTGAAGTCGATGCTTGATGCGTTCATTGAGCACAGAAAAGACGTCATTACCAAGCGATGTATCTTCGATCTCAAAAAAGCTGAAGCTCGCGCCCACATCTTAGAAGGCCTAGCTCGCGCCCTTGATATGATCGATGCAATTGTTGCGGCGATTCGGGCCTCGAAAGAAGCGGCGGCGGCAAAAGCAGCCCTGATGGATAATTTCCAGTTCAGTGAACGCCAGGCCCAAGCAATTTTAGATATGCGCTTACAGCGGTTAACGGGTTTAGAGCGTCAGAAAATTTTAGATGAACTCGATGAGCTCCAAACATTCGTTATGTGGCTCAAGAAAGTTCTTAGCGACGTCAACGAGATCTACAAAATTATCGTTGAGGAACTCACTGAGATTAAGAAGAAGTTTAGCAACCCGCGCCGCTCACAAATTACGGGCGATGCAACTGACCTCGAAGACGAAGACTTGATCACTAGCGAAGACATGGTTGTGACCATGACGGAAACTGGCTACATCAAGCGGATTCCTCTCGATCAGTACCGCCTGCAAAAGCGCGGCGGCAAAGGACTAAAGGGAAGTGCTCAGCGGGAAGAAGACGAAGTGACGAATATCTTCGTTGCGAACACGCTTACTCAGCTTCTTGTGTTCACGAGCATCGGTAAGATGTACTGGGTGAAGGTCCACAAGCTGCCAATTGGCAACCGAACTTCAAAAGGTAAAGCGATTGCGAATGTTGTGAGTCTCGGCACCAACGAAAAAGTTCAGGCAATTCTTCCGGTTGATGAGTTCACGGCCGACAAGTTTGTTGTGATGCTCACCGAAAAAGGCGTGATCAAGAAAACATCCCTCGATGCGTTCTCGAATCCTCGTCCTTCGGGCTTGATTGCATTAACTACGGATCTAAACGACAACGTGATTGATGCAAAAATCAGTAACGGCAAGTGCGACATTTTTATCGCTACTAAAGAAGGAATGTCGATTCGCTTTGACGAAGGCGACGTGCGCGGAATGGGCCGAACGGCTCGCGGCGTAAGAGGCGTTACCCTTGGCGAAAACGACCAAGTGATCGGGATGGAAATTTTAGATAAAGCATCTAAAGCGACAATCTTAATGGTCACAGAGAATGGTTACGGAAAACGCACGTTGATCGAAGAGTACCGCACGCAAAGCCGCGGCGGAGTAGGAATTATCACTCAGAAAACTACCGACAAGGTTGGCAATGTAGTTGGAACCAGATCAGTCATTGATACTGATGAAGTGATGGTGACTACCGACAAGGGACAAGTCATTCGCATGAACTGTTCTGACATCTCGATCGTCGGACGAAATACGCAAGGCGTTCGCTTGATCAACCTCAATGAGGACGAAAAAGTGACCGGCCTTGCGCTGATCACCGACAGTGCCGATGATCAAATCGTCACTCCGAACTAAATCAGTTGTTAAAAAGGGTTTTAATTTAGCCAGCACGCTTCTCGTGCTGGCTTTCTTTTGTTCGTGTAACTTCTCCTCGGAAAAGCTGGAAATCGAGCGCGCAGAAGAAGCCGCGCGCGAGAAGCGTTTTGACGAAAGTTATAAGCATTACCTGCGAATTGTTGAAAAAGACCCGAAGGCACCGATTGCGCTGAAGGCAACAGCGGAGGCCGCACGGCTTGCGCACTATGAATTAAAAGAATTCAAAAGTGCGATTCAGCTGTATAAAAATCTCGTTCTGTATTCTAAATCTGAAAAAGAGCGCTCGTTTGCCCAGTCCAAAATTGCAGAAATTTATTTTCAGAGCCTTAATGACTATGAAAATGCGATTGTCGAATACAATCGATTGCTCGACCTCCCCCACTCCCTTCAACAAGAATTTACATTTCGATTGGCCATTGCGAAGAGCTATTTCTATTTGAACAACTCGTTTCAGGCGCAAGCAGAGCTCAACCAGCTCGAAAAAAAGTTTACTCACCGAGACCAAGTTTTTGAGATCTTGTTTTTGCGGGCGAACATCATGCTGACGAGCAAAGACCTTGATGGCGCCATTAAAGTTTTGCGTGACCTGGAAAAGCGCGATCCCGACCGCTTCAAACAAGAACTCATGGGCTTGGTTTTAGCCAAGTGCTATGAAGAACAAAAGAATATGCTCGCGGCGGTCGAAGTTTTAGAGTCGATGCGGCCGTACTATCCGCGAACTGATTTTCTCACTCGTCGAATCAAAAGTTTACGGGAGCGAGCCGCACTCTTGCCCGGAGCAAGGGGACTTAAAAAATGAAGAACTCGTATGTTTACTTTATCGGTCTGGCCATGGAGCTTGCGGTTTTAGTTGTTACCTTTTTGTATATTGGCCGCTGGGTTGACGAGTATATGGGCTGGAACGGATTCGGAATTGCGGGCGGGGCTTTCCTGGGGCTAGGAATTTGGATCGTTCACTTAGTTACGGCTATGAATAAGGCTGCCAAGCTCGAAGAGGAACAGGCAAAACAGGGCGGCGCGGGGTCAACCGAATGAGGATCTTTTTTCTCAGCTATTTCTTGGGGACAGTGGTCGGAGCGTTGGCATTGCTGGCTTTGCACTCTCAGCTCGCGGCAGCTTCCTTTATAGTCGGCGCACTTCTCATGATGCTCAATGTTGCAACTTTGAACTTTGCATGGGGGCGCATTCTAACCAAAAAACAGGTTGCCCTACCGGTTGGCGTCATTGTAATTAAGTATGCGATTCTAGGCTTCATTATTTATTACGTAGCCACTTACAGCGTGCTGCTGATTCCATGGTTTGCGGCGGGTTTTTCGATGGTGCTGTTTAGCGCGGTGGTTTCAACGTTTGGTGCAAGCCAAAGAACATAACCAGAGAAGAGGGAAGATTTTTGGGACACTTTACTTGGTTAGATCTTCTGCATGTTGATCATCACTACGCACACGTTTACGTCGGGATGATTGTAACGGGACTCATTGTTCTGCTCAGTGTGACTGCTCGAGTTGCGCTAGGAAATGCGGAAGCGGCAGTGATTCCGGCGAGCCGACTTTCAGTAAAAGGTTTTTTTGAACTCATCGTAGAATTCATTCATTCACTTGTTGGAATGGTGATGGGCGATCACGGATCGAAGTTTGTTCCACTTTTTGCTTCCATTTTCTTTTACATCTTTCTAAATAACATTCTCGGCCTGTTCCCAGGTTGGTCAGCGGCCACTGCGAACATGAACACAGCATTTGCGATCGGCATTTTCGTTTTTGTTGCTTACAATTTCTTAGGCATTAGAGAGAACGGCTTAGCGTACTTGAAACATTTCTTAGGACCGATGCTTTTGCTCGCTCCATTGATGTTGCCGCTCGAAATTATTTCTCACGTAGTGCGACCGATGAGCTTGGGACTTCGTCTCAGCGGTAACATGACGGGTGATCACACTGTATTGGGGATCTTTTTAGATTTAGTTCCGTACGGTGTTCCGGTTATTTTCTATGGCCTTGGCACATTTGTTAGTTTTGTGCAGGCTTTTGTATTCACATTGCTTTCAATGATCTATATCGCCATGGCGACAGCACACGATCATTGAGAAATTAGGAGTCCTTATGAAGAAGTTTTTGTTCACACTCGCAACGGTATTGTTCGCGGTTCCAGCTTTGGCGCAAGACGCAGTAACAGCAACTAGCACAAGTGCTGGCGGCTTAGTTGCTCTTGGCGCAGGTGTTTGTCTTGCAGTAGCTGCACTCGGCGGTGCACTTGGACAAGGTCGTGCAGCAGCAGCGGCACTTGACGGCATCGCTCGTAACCCAGCAGCAGCGGGCAAGATTCAAACTCCGCTCATCTTGAGCTTGGCGTTCATCGAATCACTAGTAATTTACGCGCTAATCATTGCGTTCCAACTTGTTGGAAAAATCTAGTTCGAGACCGAGCCATCAAATATAGCTACGCTTAGCCGTAGCAAAACGAGATTTCTCGAAACTAAAACCCAGCCGGAGCTTGTCTTTGGGCTGGGTTTTTTATTTCTTAATTTAATCCAAACAAAGTGATCAAATTGCACTGGGCAATTGCCGACAAGTTTTCATGTCCAAATCCGCTTCAACAGCCAACCACAAACCAAAACTTTTGATACTCGCAAGCCGGCCAGGCGACTTCAAATCAGCGGTTGGATATCTTCAGCGCCGCGACTACGAAGTTGAAATTTCGGCATCGCTCAGCGATGCGATTGAATCAGTTGCGGCGGGAACATGTGACTACTTACTTCTTAGCATCGACTTTCCAAATTCGCGTGCTGAAATTCTTCCGCAAGTTCTTGAGCAAACTTTTAACGTTGCGGTTGTCGTATTCGCAGAAAAACAAGATCGCAGAACCACACAGCGACTTGGGAGCCTGAAGGCGCGGAACATTTTGTTTTCGCAACCAAGCGGTCCAAGCATACATGCGCGAATTAAGCAGGTTTGGGTTGCGACACCGAGTGAGCGCGAAGAAAAACGAAAGCTTGCGTCCGACGCGAAGGCTGCCAAAGAAGGCGAGATTTATCTCACACCCAAACAAGTTGCGGCCCAACTCCTTGAGCTACTGAACAAGACCCTAATTCAGCAGCCAGCAGCGCCCGAGTTTATTCCAAGCGAGACGCCGCAGAAGGCGTTTGAATTCTCTACCGAAGCGCCCGCTGTCGTTACTCGATTCCGGAAACGAAGAGCCAATAAGGCTGCTTCGTTTGATGACTACGGAAACATTATCGCGCGCCCAACTAGTTTTGAAACAAAGCTTCACGAAGTCGTTTGGGACACCGTTGATAAGTCACTGCAGGATGTCTGCCCGACAGACTCAAAACTTAGTCGTCTCATGGGGCCGGTGACAGAAGCCGAACTGATGTGTATCGATTCGTTGGATTTCAAAGGAACATTCGTTATCGCGTACTCGGGTGATGAAGGCGCAGCCGACGCGTCTCCACTGGTAGCAGCAGAATTGAAGCTGATTGAAGACTTGAAAGCGCGCGGCTTTCATATTCGCCAAAAGGACGTGACTGTCTTGCCAATGTTTGATTTCGATATCCCATCGAAACTTTTAAATGCAGCAGAAATAGTTGTCACACACTCGTGCCGACAATTTGATGTGTCGTTTGCTTTCTATTCTTCAACGCGATTAATCCCGCTTTTTGATACGAAGACCGATGATCCAATGTTAACGATTGATATCGGGCAGTTCGTTCCGGGCTCCGTAGTTAACGTCGACATTTTCTTACCAATGCCGCTAAACAAAAAATTCGTGCGGTACTGGAGACGTGGTTCAGAGGTAACAGAGGAGCAACTCACTAAAGTTGCGGGTCACGGCACAGTTCAATTAAGCGTAAGAAAAGATCAGGCCGACCTTTTTAGTCAATACTGCGCCTATCAGGCCATCAAAGTCGAAGTTGCCCGCATCGATAACGTTCGTGCTGCAAAGAAAAAAGCTGCCTAAGATCGCTATTTGTTTTTTGAAGGCAGCACAGCCCTCAAAAATTTCGCTGTTTCGCTCGATTTGCTTTTTAAGAGTTGTTCCGGGGTGCCCACCGCAACGAGCTGGCCACCCTTGCTCCCGCCGTCAGGCCCAAGATCAATCACGTAATCCACAGACTTAACGACATCAAGATTGTGCTCGATCACTAAAACAGTGTTCCCCTGATTAACGAGTTCTTGCAGAAGCTCGATAAGCTTTGCGATATCCGCAAAGTGAAGGCCGGTGGTTGGTTCATCAAGGATGTACAAAGTTTTGCCCGTGCTTCGCTTGCTGAGCTCTTTGCTCAGCTTCACCCGCTGAGCTTCGCCGCCCGAAAGTGTCGTCGAGCTTTGGCCAAGGGTCATATAATCCAGGCCAACTTGATTAAGCGTTTCAAGTTTTCTGCGAATGTTTGGGTGGTTCTGGAAAAATGCGAGAGCTTCAACAACACTCATTTCAAGAAGGTCAGCGATGCTTTTCTCTTTGTATTTAATTGCGAGAGTTTCACGGTTGTATCTTCGGCCATCACACGTGTCGCAGTGGACATACACATCGGACATGAAGTGCATTTCAACTTTAACCATGCCGCCACCCTGGCAAGCTTCGCAGCGACCACCTTTAACGTTGAAACTAAATCTTCCGGGAGCATAGCCGCGTACTTGAGAGTCGGGAAGCGTAGCAAATAAATCGCGAATTAGCGGGAAGAGACCAACGTAGGTTGCAGGAGTCGAGCGTGGGGTTCGACCGATTGGGTTTTGATTGATATCGATAACTTTATCGATGTGCTCGAGGCCGGTAACGGCCTTGTGAGGAGAGACTTCCCAGCGCGACTTATAAAAGTGGTTTGCAAGCACGCGGTAAAGTGTGTCCATGATCAACGTAGATTTTCCGGAACCTGAGACGCCAGTTACTACTGTGAAAGTTCCAAGCGGAATTTCGATAGTGACGTCTTTTAAATTATTTCCCGTCGCACCACTGACCTTAAGTGCTTTGCCGTTACCAGGTCTGCGAACTTTCGGAATCGGAATCTGCTTTCTTCCCGACAAATACTGGCCGGTAACACTCTCGGCGTCGTTTGCGATGTGCTCTGGCGTGCCTGCGGCAATTACGTCGCCGCCGAGCACACCGGCGCGCGGACCGAGATCAATAACGTGATCGGCCGAGCGAATGGTGTCTTCATCATGCTCCACCATTAAAATCGTGTTTCCGAGGTCGCGAAGATCGCGAAGAATATCGAGCAGGCGGTGATGATCGCGCGGATGAAGGCCGATGCTCGGCTCATCAAGCACGTAAAGCACGCCAATCAACGAAGACCCCACCTGAGTGGCGAGACGGATCCGTTGAGCTTCGCCACCAGAAAGTGTGCGCGTAGGGCGATCAATGCTCAAGTAGCCTGTTCCGACTCGAATCATGTAGTTCAGGCGTCCGTCGATCTGCGTAAGGATCTTGTCGCCGATGAGATTCTGTTTTTCATTCCAAGCAACTGACTTAAGAGATTCTCTTAATTCGACAGCAGCGAGGGCAGCGAGCTCAGTAATATTTTTACCGGCAATCAAAACGTTGCGAGACTCTTCGCGAAGGCGTGAACCCTTACAGTCTGGACAGACTCTCAGCGCAAGTTCATCAAACGCGCCGTCATCACCCTCTTCAGAGTCGGACTTAATTGTTTTTACAACACGGTACTTAGTTTCTGTAACAGTTCGAGGCTCGTCGCCGCTTTGATAGCTCTGGCTTTCGATTTCTTCGATGTCGATTGTTCCCAGGCCATTACATGTCTGGCAGGCGCCGCGCGGATTGTTAAAAGAAAACAATCTTGGCTCAACATCTGGAAAGCTGTAGTCGCACTTCGGACACGCAGAATAGATGCTGTAGCCCTTGCGGTCACCGTTTGGCGACTCAACAACCACACGTCCGTTTCCGTACTGAATTGCAGAGTGAACGCTCTCAGCTAGTCGCCCCCGGATTCCATCTTTCAAAATTATTTTATCGATCACAATGTCGATGTCGTGTGATTTCGTTTTAGTGAGCTTCTTTGCTTTCTCAAGTTCGGTGTAGACGCCGTCGATCTTCGCGGTAACAAAACCACGCTTCAACCACTTTTGAAACTCAGCGAAGAACTCGCCCTTTTTGCCTTGCGCGAAAGGAGAGAGAATAAACAAACGCGAGCCGCTTGCGCCCTTCATGATGTCATTAATAATTTGATCGGGCGTTTGACCCTGAACCGGAACTTTGTGTATCGGGCAATGAGCAACGCCAACCTTTGCGTAGAGCAGTCGAAGGTAATCGTAAACTTCGGTGACTGTTCCAACAGTTGAGCGAGGGTTGAGGCCAACTGACTTTTGATCGATAGCGATCGCGGGAGATAGTCCCGTGATGGAGTCGACATCAGGTTTTTTAAGTTTATCTAAAAAGTTTCGCGCGTAAGTTGAGAGAGAGTCGACGTAGCGCCGCTGGCCCTCAGCATAGATCGTATCAAAGGCGATGCTCGACTTTCCGCTACCACTTAATCCAGTGATAACGGTGATCTTATTGCGAGGAACCTGAACAGTGATGTTCTTTAAGTTGTGCTCGCGCGCACCTTTGACTGTAATGCCTTCGAAACTCAATTTGTCTCCGACTAAAGAAGCGGATTTACGACCGACTCTATCCGCTGCTGAATTTGATCAAGGCCTTCTTGAGTGTCAGACTCAAATCTCAAAACCAAAACGGGCTGAGTGTTTGAAGCTCTCGCGAGAGCCCAACCATTTTTAAAACTAATTCGCACACCATCGATCATGTTTACTTTGTACTCGGCAGTGTCTTCTTTATAAATTTCTTTTAGCCGACTGACGATCGCCCACTTCTTAGCTTCTGTCGTATCGATGCGAATCTCGGGAGTATTGTATGCTGAAGGAAGCCCTTCTAACAGCTCTGGAATAGTTTTTCCTGAACGAGCAAGGATCTCTACTAATCTTAAGCCAGCATACAAAGCATCATCGTAACCGTAGTTGCGATCGGCAAAGAAAACGTGGCCAGAAAGCTCTCCACCGAAGGGACAGTTTTCCTCTTTAATTTTAGCTTTGATTAAACTGTGCCCGGTCTTCCACATAATTGGAACTCCGCCATGATTCCGAATGTCGTCGTATAGCCGATCAGAACACTTCACGTCGCCCACGATCTTCGCACCCTTATGTTCCTTGAGAATTGCGCGGCTGACCAGAGCCATAAGCTCATCGCCCAAAATAAATCGACCATTGTGATCGACGATTCCGACGCGATCAGCATCGCCATCAAAACCGATTCCAATTTTTGAACCAGTCTCCTTAACCGCATTTTTCAAAGCGACTAAGTTTTTCTCAACAGTCGGATCTGGGTGATGGTTTGGAAAAGTTCCATCCGGTTCTTCAAAAAGAATTGTTGGCTTTAAACCAACGCCTTCAAAGAGTTTTCGAGCGATACAGCCGGCAGCGCCGTTTCCGCAATCAAGCACAAAAGGAATTTGCGGAAGATTTACGAACTCCTTTTTGTAGCGCGCAAGGTATGAAGGAAAGATGTCATAAGTTTTTTGTGAGCCCTTGCCGGCCGGAAACTTTCCTGCCTGCATAATTTTAAGAAGCTCTTGGATCTGCTCTCCGTAAAGAGAGGTCTTCGCGAACGAAAGTTTGAATCCGTTGTATTCAGGTGGATTGTGGCTGCCAGTAACCATGATGCCGCCGTCGGTTCCTGGCAGTTCGAACATCGAGAAGTAAGAAATCGGAGTCGTCACAAGGCCGAGCATTACAACATTTGCGCCACAGCTCATCATCCCTTCGCAAAGTGATTTAGCGATTGGTGGGCTGTGCAGACGAGCATCGTAACCAATTGTGAGTTGCGGATTCGGCTTGCTAAGTCGTTCTATGACGAACGAAGCAAATGTTTGTCCGAGAGCGTAAGCAAAAGCGATATCAAAATCTGTATCAACAACACCACGAATGTCGTATTCACGAAAAATTTCTGGATTCAATTTCATCGTTTGCTCCCGTCGTCTTTCTTCTTCGCAAGTTTAACTGCCCACTCAATCGCAAGACGCATCGATGAAGGGTCTGCTTTATCTTTTCCAAAAATATTCTTAGCTGTGCCGTGATCAACACTAGTTCGGATGAACGGTAGGCCCATAGAAATATGGACCCCAGTTTCTTGACCGTGAATCATCTTAAAGGGAATTAGCCCCTGGTCATGGTAATTCGCAACATAGACTGAGTATTGTTTCCAGTAGTCAGGCAGGAACGCGGCGTCGGGGACAAGCGGCCCCTCAACAGCAATCTTTTGTTCTTTTAACTTCTTAATCAGCGGGACATGAATCTTCGACTCTTGTTGCCCAATGAGCCCGTCTTCGCCTGCGTGCGGATTGAGGCCGAGAAGTGCTACCGGCTTTAAGGCAAGCTTCTTCGGGAGCAACTCGCGAAGCTCGAGCGCAGAGCTGATCGCTCTTTCAAGGAGCTTTGCAGTTACGGCTTCTGGAGCTTGATCGAGCGCCAGGTGGCCGGTCGCGAGAAGCACATTAAACTTATCGCCAATGAACGCCATGAAAACGTTATCAGCTTTTGCGACACGCTTTAAGATGTCGGTGTGTCCGATGTCTTTAAAGCCGGCGGCCTTAATTGAAGTTTTTGAAATTGGAGCCGTTGCCATTCCATCAAGATGTCCAAAGAAACTAGCCTGAGCTGCAGACTCCACCCACATAGCTGGAGCTAAATTAGAATTGATATCGATAAGCTCGTCTTTTGAGTCGGGATGAATTTTAAGCGCCTCGGGCCAAGAGTTAACAGTGATGCGCTTAAATTCACGATCGATTCGTCGCAAGTGCGAAGCGGGACAGCGCGGAGATCGCCATAGATAAAAATTAACGCCCGCTTGAGGGCCGAGTTTAGCTAACGCCTTGGCAGCGATTTCAGTTCCGATGCCGTCAGCGTCGCCAGTTGTAATGGCGATGCGTAGAGGGCGGGTCACTTTTTATTGATCCGAATAAATGCTTCTGAGCGAAGCTGCTCAAGCCAGCCGTGGAACTGCTTCTTGTAAGCCTTTTCGTAAAGCTGATTTCTAATTTTATCTTTAGCGCCCTCAAGGCGAGGATCGGGAATAAGTTTCTTGCGGAGAACTTTAATAATATGAAATCCGGTTTTCGTCTCGATAATTCCAGATGTCTCGTTTGGCTGAAGCTTCTGAGCTGCGCGCTCGAACTCTTTTAGGATTTCTCCAGTTTTAAATGTTCCAAGTACTCCGCCTGCCGAGAAATTTGGATCTTCGCTGTATTCGCCAGCCAAAGTTTCAAACGATGAGCCCTCTTTTAGTTTGCTCAACACGAACTGAGCTCGCTCGCGAGCTTTAGCCTCGCCGCCTTTTTGTGGCGTGAAAAAGATTTGTGAAAGAGTGTACTCGAAAGCGTCTTCGCCGCGCGAACCAGATTGAGAGAGGTAAGTAGTCTGAACGTCGTCTTCGGAAATTTTAATTTTTGAAACGATAGCTTTCTCGATGAGTGATTGGCGCTCGAGCCCACGCTTGATGAAATCCTGGTAGTCAGAAAATTTTACTCCGCGCTCTTGAATGGCGGCTTTAAGTGCGTCGCGAGAAAGATTGTTGCGCTTGGCAATTGAGCGAACCTCCTGCTCTACGCGTTCGATCGAAACTGAAAGATCTTGTTTGCGAACCTCGGAGTCGATGACCTTCTCGTCGATCATCACGTTCAGAAGTTTCGTGCGATCAGTAAGAATGCCTTTTTTGGTTTCTTCGTCGGGGATAAGCAAGTCATCAGTTAAGCCGCCGCTTTTTAGCTGGTCAGAAAACTTATCCATGTCAGTTTGAGTAATGATGCTGTCGTTAACCGTCGCGACGATTCGTTCAATAACTTCAGCGGATGCTGAAACAGCGAATAAAAGAACCACTAAAAACTTAAGCACGTTAACTCCCTCGGGTCGTCACTTGGATCGCTTCAATGAGTCGATCATCGCGCATGACTTTCGAGGCCTTAAGCTCCTGTTCGAGCCACTTCATAAAAGCCTCTTGATCCGTACGCTCTTTTAAAAGCGTTCTGATCTTAGCTTTCGCATCGGTGAAACTCAAATGGGCTTCTGGTTCTTTCTTCAAAACTTCGAAAATATGGAAACCATAGGGGCTTTTGAGAACTTTGCTCTTAGCGCCGACATTCATTTTGAAGGCGGTATCGAACACTTCGAGTGTGCCCTTTTCGATCCAGCCCGTCTTTCCGCCATCTGATGCCTCGGGCGCCAGAGAAAACTCCTGAGCAAGTTTACCAAGGTCCCTTCCGGCCCGAATCTCCTCGAGCATACGCCTTGCGTTATCTTCCTTGTCAGTCAGGATTTGGCGAATCTGCACTCGAGCAGGGCGAGAGAAGAGGGGCTTTTGCTTCTCGTAATATTCTTTCAGCTCTTGTTCTGTTGGCTCGGGGCTATTGGCCGAAGCGTAGGTTCGAATCTTTTGTTGCAGCAGGGATTTAGTTAGATCTGCCTTCCACTTATCGAAGGGCATATTCTGCTGAGCCAAAACTCGTCTGAACGCAAGATCGTCAGGATAGCGAGCTCGAACTTTGTTGATCGACTCATCGAGCTCTTGTTGAGTCACTTCGATTTTATTTTTCTTCGCGTAACTTGCAACGAGCGTTTCAATAATGAATTGGTCGGCAACAGCTTGCTTGGCCCGAGCCAAAGTTGCTTCGTCTTTGGCCTGAAGCGCGTCGTAATCTTTTAATTGAAGCGCCAAACGATCGGCAAACTCTTGAGTAGAAACTTCGCGATCGTTAATTGTGAGCACTGACTTTCGCGCAAGGCGGCCGCCTTCGGTGCAACTGCATCCTGCGAATAATAAGGCGCTGAATAAAAAAACGAGGGCTTTCGTGCCCTCGCTCTTTAACTTTTTAAGCGTGATCAAACTTCGGACCTCAGTTGGGAACTTTGAAGATTTGAGTCGGATACTTCTTCTTCAATTGAACGAAGTAAGCGTCGAAGAGAGTTTTTCGTTTCGCATCGAAAACGGCAGCGCGGATTTGGCGCTTGTTTGCATCTTGATAAGAGCGTCGGCCAGTCAACTTAATGATGTGGAAACCGTACTGTGTCTCGATAAGACCAGTGAGCTCAGTCACTTTTAATTTTAGAGCAGCCTGATAGTAATTTGGTACGAGAGTAACGCTGCTCTGCCAGCCAACATCTCCGCCGCTACGTTTCGAGAGAACATCGTCAGTGTAAAGTGCAACGAGCTCTTCGAAAGGACGCTTTGATTTACGAACTTCATTATAAATCTCTGTCGCACGATCTTTTGCGGCCTTCTTCTGAGCTTCAGTAGCGTCGGGCTTGAACTCAACCAGAATATGGCTCGTTTTGATTTCAGGATTTTTAGTGTAGTAATCCTTCATCTCAGATTCATTGACCTTGATCGCTTTAATTTTATCGCCGAGCTCTTTTTCAACAAGGCCCTTGTACATCTCTTGGCGAATGCGTTCTTTTACTCCCGCATCGTTTTGCAAATTTCGCTTCTCAGCTTCTTGAACGCCGATTTCGTAGCGAATGAGATCCTCGAGGAAAACTTCTTTCGAAGGTGGATTGATTGCTTGTTTCAAAACGTCTTCGTAGCGCGAGTTGAATTCGCTAGTGGTAATATTTTTGTTACCAACTTTAGCGACAACATCATCTGCAGCGTTTACGCTGACAGCGAAAAGTAGAGTCGCGAGAAGGGAGCTTAAGGTGTTGCGCATCATGTGTGTTAACCCCTGATAATTGCTGGAACTTTTTCTAATACCCTTAAAGGCTAACAGTTACGTTATTTCGCCGCAATAGCCTCGGAGGCCAGCCGCCCTGCATTAGCTAAAGCCTCTTCAAGACGTTCGGCGAGTGAAGCCGCGTGAGCATCTTCCTCTCTGCGTACAGCGGGCACTAGATCACTCATGACGACAGAAATTTTTGAAAATGGCAGCGGAAGATAAGCTTTGTTCCACGACCTTTTAAAGACGAAAGCATTGTTGCAAGAAGCACCCAGCACACAAATCGGCGACCCCGTTAATTTAGAAATCTCAAGAACGCCAGGCTTCACTTTGTGATACGGCCCCTTTGGCCCATCAACTGCAACACATGGGTTGAAGCCCGCTTTTGTTAAACGAAGCAGGCCCTTAAGCGCAGAAACTCCGCCGCGAGTCGAAGAGCCTCGAGACGTTTTCACGCCCATTATTCGAAGGAAGCCATTGATGAGTTCGCCATCTTTACTTGTCGACGTCATGACACAGCAGTTGTATCGCTTGAGAAGATATAAAATGCCGAGCTCATCACCGTGCCAGTGTGCGAACGTAACGACTTCGCCGTTTTGTAAAGCGACTTTAAGCGAGTGCGACTCGATGAGTTCGAAACGCCACGAGAGTCGCAGCGGCTGGTAGATAATCCAAATGAGAAATGGAAGAACGTAACTTCTAAACACGATTAGTGTTGAAGGAGCTTCCTAAACTCTTCAGTCAGCTGCGGTACGATCTCGAGTGCGTCGCCAACTATTCCGTAGGTCGCTTTTTGGAAAATTGGAGCGTTAGCATCTTTGTTGATGGCAACAATTACTTTTGCGCCACTCATTCCAGCTAAATGTTGAATTGCGCCTGAGATGCCTGCAGCGATGTAAAGTGTCGGAGCAACCGTTTTTCCGGTTTGACCAACTTGCATAGTATGCGGAACCCATCCGGCATCAACAACAGCGCGCGAAGCACCAACTGTTGCACCGAGAACTTCAGCAAGCTCTTCAAGAACCTTGAAGTTCGCAGCTTCTTTCATTCCGCGACCACCAGAAACAATGATGTTTGCTTCGGTGAGATCGAGTTTTTCAGATGTGCCCTTGACGATGTCTTTGATCAAAGTTTTAAAGTTCGTCTGAGGCGCTGCTACAGTTTGAACTTGCGGAGTTTTGCCTGCGTTCGCGGGCGCCACCGGAAGTTGGTTGGCTCTCATCAAAACAATTTTGATCGGAGCATTGAGCTCAACTGAAGCCGAGCATTTTGCCGAGTACATTGGTCTGCGAACCTTTACATTGCCGCCCGACAAATCGAGATCAGTACAGTCGCTGATCGTGGCAGCACCAAGTTTTGCGGCTACTCGCGGGAACAGATCGCGACCTAAAGACGTCGATGATGCGAGAACTACCCCTGCGCTGTTCTTTTGAAGAACATCTGCAATCGCCTGAGCGAAAAGCTCAGGGTTGTATTTATCAAAAGCAGCATTGTCCCCAACAAAGACCTCATCAACACCGTTTGCCCCAAGCTGTGTCGTCAATCCCTGTGCGCCGGTCCCAAGCGCTATCGCTCGAACTTTTCCGCCAGCTTTCTGTGCCGCAGTTAAAAGCTCGAGCGAACCTTTTTTGAGTTGGCCATTTGCAAATTCACAAAAAACGAAAATGTCTGACATAGCTGAGTCATCCTTACTTTAAATTAAATTACTTTTGCTTCTTCGCGAAGAAGGCGGGCAAGTTCAACAGCCTGAGCCGAGGCGTCGCCACCCAACATTTTCACAGCAGGCTTGTCTGCCGGCATTTTATACTGATTGAATTTGATTTTGTTATCACTAGTAGAAACTTGGAGGGAAGCAAGGGCGACTTCTTTAATCGTCTTTTTCTTTGCCTTCATAATTCCTGGGAGACTTGCGTATCGAGGAAGATTTAGCCCTTTGTTGGCAGCGATGAGAGCCGGCATCTGAAGCTGGATCACTTCGCGGGTTCCACCTTCAACTTCGCGCTCCGCGATCAAGTTCTCTGCATCAACTGTTAATTTTGAAACTACAGTTGCATGCGGAGCTCCGAGCATCTCGGCGAGCATTTGGCTAACGGCCGAGGCGTTATCGTCGATCGCCAGCTTGCCGGTTAAGATTATTTTAAATTCACCTTCAGCTTTAATCGCAGCGGCCAGAGCTTTTGCTGTCGCATACTGATCTAGATCATCGTTCGTATCGACAACAATGGCGTCGTCCGCGCCCATTGCGAGGGCCGTTCGGAGCGCCTCGCTTACACGAGCTTTCGGGCCAACGCTTAAAACAGTTACATTAGAAGCTTTGCCGGCCTCTCGAATTCTCAAAGCTTCTTCAACTGCAAATTCATCGTAAGGGTTCATAACCCATTTGATTCCAGCAGTTTCGATGCCTGTGCCGTCGGGCTTGATCTTAATCTTGGTTTCAGTGTCGGGTACTTGTTTGATGCATACAAAAATTCGCATTCTGGACCTCTAAATATTCTGTTGCTCTGGTCAGGCTTTTATCGCGAAGCTCGCCAGAGCTTTTATCGCAAACAAGTCGTCCACAAGCAAAGTCTAACCACGGCCAAAATGCACTGCAAAAGGATTGTCGGTATCGTTTGAAAGGAGTACGGTTAACTACTGAAAAATACTTAGGAGTGAGACGTGATTGGCTACCTTAGTTCTGCGATTGGACGCAAGCAGCTCATGGCCCTAACCGGCTTAATCTGGAGCGGGTTTGTTTTCACCCACATGTTGGCGAACATGCTCATTCTCTTCAGCGCCGATGCTTACAATAAATATTCGCATGCACTTATCTCAAATCCCCTGATTTACCTCGCAGAAGCACTTTTGGTGGGCACCCTTCTTTTGCACATTGTCTACGGAGTTAAGCTCACGATTGAGAATCGAAAAGCGAAGGCTCATAAGTCTGCAAAGCCGACCAATGGGCCGAAGGCTCCGCGTTTTCAGTCGAAGTTCATGATTTATCACGGCACTTTAATTTTGGCGTTTATCATTCTTCACCTAATAACTTTCAAATACGGGACTTACTATTCGACGACCGTTGATGGTGTTGAGATGCGTGACCTTCACCGATTGGTGATCGAAGTGTTCCAAAGTCCAGCGTATGTAGCTTGGTATTTGATTGCACTCGTGTTTGTGGGTCTGCATTTATCTCACGGGCTGTGGTCATCACTTTCGACTTTAG
>JAYSYM010000235.1:0-5440 GCA_043727635.1 Bdellovibrionales bacterium
GTCGGTACTTGAGCTAAGCGACACTCCTCCGGCAATTTTGCCGCAAACGCTATTCGATGTCGCAAGCCGCGCAGTAGTGCTTCTGAAAGCAGATCCCCAACTTCGCACTAATTTACTTGGGAACTGCACTGCCACAGGAATCAACGACGCGTGTGTGCGAACTGTCGTAGCTACGTTTGGGCGAAAAGTTTTACGCCGTCCACCAACCGCTGCAGAAACTGACAGTTACCTTTCTTTTTTCAACTCAATGGGAGGCGGCGTCGACGGATTAGATCTACTTGTTAGTCGTCTTCTGCAAAGTCCTACTCTGGTTTTCCACATTGAAGACGGCAATCAAGTCTCGCTCGGGCGCTATCGCCTAAGCGATTATGAAATTGCTTCGCGAATTTCGTACATGAGCGCAGCTACGATGCCAGATGAAGCACTGTTCGGTGCCGCAAGCAGAGGTGAGCTACAGAATCTTATCAATGTGAAAAGCCATGTCACTCGATTCTTAACTCGACAAGACGGCGTAGCCAAAGTGCTCGATTTCTTTAGATACTACGCGCAACTAAATTCAACCCCACCACTAAATCAAACGGTGGCACAAAACCTTGGAGTGAGTACTGCTGGGTTGGCTACCGAGATGAAAGACGAAGCTTTTGATTTCGTGAATTACGTTGTGTTTACACAGACCGGCAGCTTCCGCGATCTCATGCTATCAACCGCTTCGTTCCCCAAAAGTGCCAGTATGGCGAGAGTCCTTGCTACAAACCCGATTTCGAACTCTCAACCTGTGAGCAATTCACCAGCGCATGTTGGTTTACTCCATCGTCCAATATTTCTCGCCCAATCTTCTGGCCGTACGTCGCCGATTCTTCGTGGCGCGCGTATTAGAAAAGTAATTCTTTGCGACACTCTAGGTGACCCACCGGATGACGCGGTTAGATCGCGCGAGGCCCAAGTTGGTGACCTTTCAAACTTGCCGAACCGTGAGGGTGTTAATATTTTAACGAGCGCTCCCGCATGTATGGGTTGTCACAGTCAAATTAATAACCTCGGATTTCCATTTGAGCGCTTCAGCCAACTTGGCGCAGTTCGCGACGTTGAACCAATTTTCGATGCTCAAGGAAATATTATAAAAACATTTTCGGTTCAAACTGACGTTGACGATCCACGAATAGAATCGACTGGACCGACTCGCTTAGCAGATTCAGCCGAACTCGCGAGTGCGATTGCCGGAAGCAAAAAAGCGAAAGCCTGCTTTACTAAGAAAGCTTTTGAATATTACTCATCTCGACAAGTTGATCTCGCGAACGATGGTTGCAGGCTAGCGAGTACTGAACAGAAAACTTCAAGCACCGACCTGCGTAGTGTGCTTATTGATAATATTGCGAACGAAGATATTTTTTGGCGTAAGCAGCCTTAAGGAAAATGACTTATGAAGTATAACAAGATGTCGCGCCGAATGTTCTTGCAAGGTTCAGGCGGACTAATGTTTGCCATTCCATTGCTTGAATCGCTTGCGCCAAGTAAAGCATCTGCTCAATCGTCTGCGCCTCCATGTCGATATATTCAGATCATGAGTCAGCACAATGTGCCCGCTCATCATTATTGGGGTTTGGCGCCGGATGGAAGTACCTATAACAGCTTCAATGGTTTCGGAGCGGCTACTCAAGTGTCGCGAAGCCAACTTAATCCCGCTTTTTTAGGGTACGCACCTGCGGATATTGAGAAAAACATTCGTGCAATGAGTCTGTCGGCAAAGCCGGCGGGCCCACTGTCGAGAATTTTGGGAGCTCGGATCTCGGCCCTTCGCGATAAATTTTCGCTTATTCGAGGAATGGATTTACAAGACCCAATTGATATCCGTCATGAACGTCATCAATTTTTGTTTGCTACTACAGCTTCGCTATTGGGAAATTTAGATCGTGAATATCTCTCTCCGCCACTAGCTGGACACAATTCAGTCGACGTTGTTTTGAAAAATTCTTCGATTGTTTATCCCGCGGGTTTTCCGACAGCGCGAAAATTGATTTCGTTAAGTCCTGGCGCGCCTGAGCAAACGACAAGTTACTCTTGGGAAAATAATGCTGCTACGCCATTGCTTTCGCAGACCCAGGCTCTGTTCGACTTGTTTAGCACTGGCTGGAATCAAGCTCAGCCAGCTCCTGCAAATCGACAAGTTGATGTTACTGGCGCGGTCCTCGATGATTATAAAAGAGTTCGAGACGGAACAAAAATTTCGACTGCCGATCGAAGCCGGTTAACTGCGTATATGGATTTGATTGCAGATATCCAACGCGGACTTTTAAATATTCCTGCGCCTGGCGCGATATGCCAAGCGCCCGCAATTGGCTCTGACGGAACTCTCGAAGCTCAGTATCAAAATCAATTTAGAGTTATCGCTGCAGCAATGGCCTGCGGCCTTAGTCGTGTTGCAAATATTTACATGCCTTTCATTGATGACGTCGGTGACATGCACGGTATCTCGCACAGGCTTGACGGCTCACTGGCTGGCCCTTCTCCCGACAAAGAAACTGCAGAAAGTTATCTCAATCAGCTCACGCGGTTCTCTGATCGCATTGCGGTGCTAATGGAATCACTCAATGCAATTCAAGAAAGCAACGGGACCGTTCTCGATAACTCGATCGTTTATTGGAGCATGGGTCACGGCCATCCATATGGTCACGGTGGAGGTCATGAAGTGACCGACTTCCCGGTGTTTGTTGGTGGAGGTGGCGGCGGTAAGCTTACGCAGGGTCAATTTATCGACTTCCGACTTCAGAACCTTAATCCGCTCGGATGGTGGCAGCAAATCCGCGATGCCAGCGGGAATGTGGCCGCCCCCGGAATGCCAATGCGGGGTCTTCCACTCAACAATCTTTTAGTTACGTTTATGAATTGCATGGGGCTGTCGTCTTCGAATTACGAGCGCACGGGTGAAGCCGGTCAGGGCTTTGGCTACTACTCTCCGCGACCTGAAAACCCAAAGTTCGCCGGGCAAATAAGACTGCCTCACGAGGACTTCTGGCGAAGCACTCAGGGGCGACAATCGCCACTTCCGTACTTCTACAAAGGACAGTTGCTCGGATAAACCAAGCAACTGCTTTTCTTTTTAGTTCACAGTTCTAGTAACAGAAACAATTTTTTCTTTGACGTTAACTAGGTGAGCAGCGAGCGAGCTTGCTTGCTGTTCGAGCGCTTTCATTTTTAATTTTTGTGCGTCGTCTCTCAAGCTGTTTGCTTCATCGATAAGAGGTTGAAGTCGGCTCTCGATATCGTTAAACGCTGCCATCGTTTTTTGGCGATCTTCCTCAGTAACCACATCACCAGTAACCGGCTTTACAGCCATTAGTGATTGATTGAGCGTGCCGACTTTTTCTGCGAGTGCGCGGAACACTTCTGCTTTTTGTGCTTCTTCGCCTTGGCGGCCTTGAATGATATCAGCTTTCGCAGAAACTTTATTGGCTGCGGCTTCGGCGGCATTACGAGCTTCGTTGAGTCGTGTTGAAAGTTCAGCTACTCCAGCAGCAATACCTTCGCCAACTTGAGCAAAGTGACCCATGAGTTTTCGAGCTTGCTCGATATCACCGTCAGTTTTTAGATCGTTCTCTTCGATCTTCTCGCTCAATCGAACAAGATTCTGAAAGTGGTCGTCCAGAGTGAGAACGGCTTTTACGAGAGGGGACGCATCTTTGAATTTGATAGTATCGTTCATAGGGCGGGAATATAGCGAAGGATCAATGGTTTCGCTATAGGGAGAAGTTACAATTTAACTTAAAAGCGGTTCGACGTACCGGGGCCAGTAATACCAATACCAGAGCCAGTTACACTAGAATCATTACCCATCCAACCTGTAATACCCATGTAGATTCCGCCATCAGTGTGGAAGGGGCGAAAGTTAGCGTTAAAGTTTCCATTGAGAATTCTGAGAACGAAAGATGAATAGTATGTGACCGGACTCATAAGTGTGAGGGCGATACCGTTCGGTAGGCCGATATCCATCTTTGCCGGCATCACAGCGCCGGCTGCGGCAGTCAGCTGAACTGGGTTAGTCCCGTTGAATACGATCGCCGATGTGCTAGCTCCAGAAGTGGCGCAGTTATAGTCGAAGTTCCCTCGAGCAAACACGTCAAAATCCTGAATGCCGAAACAAGAAGTTCCGTCGTGTTCAAATTTCAACAGGCCTGCCACGGTAAGGTTGCTGTCTAGGTCGATCATCGAATTCGACCCAGCAACTTTTTTGAACGTCAGATTGTCTAATATATTCGGAAAATTAATCTTCGCGGGAGCTGCTCCCAAATTGTAAAGCACTACTGTCGAGCCACCGGCGATGATGCTCCCGTTTGTGAAAAGCAAATCTTCAGCAATTCCGACCTCACCGGTAAATGTAACAAGGTTGCTGCCAGTTTTTGCGATTTCAACACTAGGAAATTTTCCGCCAGCTACTCCGCCCAAGATGGAAGAGTTGATGTTATTTAGTTTCACAAGTGTGTCGCCGCCCATCATGACAGCGTTATCAACATATGCGCTTCCACCCTCAACATTTAGTGTTCCGCCATTCACCTTCATCGGATTGTTGACGACGGCAGTCGGAGCGAATCGGAGATTGCCGTAAATCCACGGAGAACCAGCAATAGTGAAAACTTTCTCGGGGGCTCCACAAGAATTTGAAAAGTGGAGCTGGCCAAAGTTAGAGTTGGCGAGGTCCAAACTCGTATCGACACAGCCGAAGCCAATCTGGAAAGGAGTCTCGAATTTAATCGTGTGGGAGTCTGACACCCTTCCAAACGCCCCCTGGCCTGGGCGAGCGACGTTTCCTCTGATGACAACTGAACCATTTATTTTAGCCTCGTACGCACCAAGCATATTGAAATCAATATGGGGTAACCCGCCACCAGATGCAGAGATTATCGTGTGCGCGGCAGCTGCAAACTCAAGAATACCGTTATCAAGATTGCCCGAATCGAAGCTGCCAACTGTAATCTGAGTGCCAGTTAATGTGATCTTGCCTCGACGGAAATCTCCGCCACTTAAAGTAAGTGAGTTAGTTGCGGTTAAATTCTGATTGTTTAGATCAAAAGTGCGTGAACATCCGGAGAAGAGCTCTAAATCAAAGAACGTTTGGTTGTTCGCGAAAATGTTAGAGACGTTACAGTTGGCGACCTCACCAGTAATTTTAAATCGTCCTGACGTGTGGTTGAAATTCGGGCTTCCTGATTTTGTAAATGAGTTGGTTTCCCAAGTTCCTGCTGGGGCAATAAATGTTCCACCGCTGAGTGCCGTTGGTCCATTAACTGCGATCGTGCCTGTCACCGCACTTGAGTCGAATGTTCCACCTTGTTGGACGAGCCCTTCTGGGCCAATCGAAACAATCGCTGGTGCTGGAACCGTAATCGTTCCGGTATAGCCCGATGTCATTCTTATTCCGGAGATGTTGATCGACGTATTAACAGTG
>JAYSYM010000236.1:0-1707 GCA_043727635.1 Bdellovibrionales bacterium
AAAGATATTTGGTAGCAGTCACCAAGTAGGGTGATTGCGACACCAAGGGGGAAGTTATGGGTCGAATTGTACTAGCATTAACAGCTCTTTTTCTCGTTCAGCAAGCTAGCGCCGCAAGTCCGGTGTTAGACCTAGGACAAACGGTGCTCGCTGGAACCGGTTGCGACAGAGCTTCAGTGAGAGCTGTGGCAGGCGACCTTCTTGAAATTAAAACTCCCGGCCTGGCACTTTCGAGTTCACAAACTTCACAGATCTCTCGAAAAGCTTGTGCAGTGGCAATTCCGTTTAAACTTAAAAAGAATCAAAAACTTGTGATTAGCGGCGGGCGAGTGAATGTCGCTTTGAATCTGAAACGAGGAGCAGTTGCAAAAACAGCTGCCGAAGTTTTTACAGCTGGCACTCAGGGAGCTCGGATAGCGGCAGTTGATAACGGGCCGAAGAATCAATTAAGTCTTCTCAAGCTAGGAAGCATCAGTACTGCTTGTGGGGAAGACGGAATCTTGCGGACTAACTTGAGTCAGGTGCTGACAGCTAAGTCGAGCCTATCGCAATCTCGAGTGAATGGCGCAGTCCTTCGCCTTCAAGTCGTTAAATGTATTTGATCTCTCTATAACCGTTTGATCTAGTATTCTCATCAATCCCTCAGGAAGAGTTATATGAGAATACTAGGCCTGCTTTTCGCGACGATTGCACCTTTGACGGCTTTAGCAGAAGTTTCTGCAACCAACTGGGCACAGCCACCGCTTTTGTGTGTTGAAGATGTGATCCCAGCTGTTCCATCAAAACCTTGCCCTGATCTTTCGGGCCTCGTTAATCCACTCAAAGATGAACCGATGCTTCCTCAAGACGAACTCGCTTGGTGGAAAAATCAAAAATTTGGTCTTGGCTATTGTCGTTCAGTCGAAGTATTTCGCCGCGAGAAAGATGTGCCGGGAAGCCAAACGGCAGGAGCGCTTGAGCTTTCGTGGATGCGAGTCAATGCTGTTAGTGATCGCGATCTAAAAGTGAAAACTGTTTACGATGCCTCGGCAGCGAACGGAGTTCCTCCGCACATTTTGACCGGTGCGTTCATGCAAGAAAGTATTTTTGCGCCCCTTGGTGTAGCAGATGATGGCGGAAACTTTTCTTGTGGTATTGGTCAAATCAATATGACCGAGTGGTGCGACTGGGCTGAAGCGCAATCAAGTTCAAAGCAAAAGGCGATGGGTTGGCCAGGTGGTGGAGTCGACTGCGGAACTGAAGCGTTAAAAACATTTACTCAGCCTTTTTATGATATCGCGGTGCAGCGGCTTGGCGGATTGCCAACTTACCGAATGAAATCGGCGCATCTTCAAAAAATTCCGCTTAGCTCTGTTTCTCATGCGTGGAGTGATGTCTCTACGTCAGTGCAGAAGCGACGATATCAACTTGCGACGGCGTATTTAAATTCTTGCATGAAAATCGAAGATGCGATTCCTGCGAAAGCGTTCCAGCTTAAGAAGCTCTATTCACTTTTTGTTCCTCAAGGTCTAAAGCAACACGAAGTTTACAAATCGAAAGAAAAGTTTAACAAACAATGTTTGCGACCGCACAACTCAAAAGTTTACCCGGTGCAAACGGGGTGGCTGGTAGCAGTGGGCGCTTATAATGCCGGAGCGAAAGTTCAAGATGCAATGGCCTACACTCGCCGCTGGTCACAAAAAGAAGTTGGCGATAAAGACACTTTCG
>JAYSYM010000237.1:0-1706 GCA_043727635.1 Bdellovibrionales bacterium
AGAGCAACGGAGTTGTCTTCTTCAATGAGTGGGCGAATCACTTCTTTGTTCCATTCAAGTGAGTGGCGGATATCGATTGCTGAGTGAAGTAAGTAGTAGCTGCTTCCGATTCCTAATCGCTTAAGCCCTTCGTGAACTTTTGCAGCGCGGTCAGGTGCGGTTAACTCGATGGCTCCGAGTGCGCCGACGGAGTGGTAGGCGTATCGGCGATTCGCTGCGAACGCTGTGAGAATATTCGATAGTGCAAGTGCTTCAGGGACGATCGTCTCGGCCGTCCAATCGGGCAGATCAAGTTCTTTTGAGATGTCAGACAGCATGAGCCCATGCATTCCTTTTTCAGTGCCGCGACCCATTTCATCCCAGTAGTTGCGGGCCATCTCGAGTTTCGCGCGAGTTGAAAATTTAACTTGAGTGAGTGCAGTGAGATCTTCGAAGCCAGCTTCTCCAGCCACTTCTTGTTGAATGAACCAACGCATTTGCTCAAAAGTTGCGTCGTTTGCAAGAAAATCAAAGAGCGGATCTTGCTGGCCTGGTCCGCATTGTCTCAGCGACACAAACCAGTTCATAAATTTTTCAACACTGAGTGGATTAGTTAGTGGTGCGTCGATGAGGAGGCTTTTAATATTTTTAAGTTCGCGCTCGATTATTTCACCTTCGAGCAGAAGTGCACGCGTATCGGCCGCAAGATTACCGCGCCAATCTGAAGTTGGAACCTGCGGATTAAGTCGCTGTCGATTGAAGTGAGTAAGCTCGAGATGTGAGTTCCAATTGTCAGACATTCGTTTTCCTACTCCCTCTATGTAAGTTTTAGTGCCTGAGTGAGATAAATTGATCCAAAAATAATGGGTTTACAGTGTAGAAAAATTCAACGGTAAAACAACCGCAAAGCAACCACCAGCAAGCCATTCGTTGGTACACCGTAAAGATGGAATTGGATGAATCATGCACCTTTTTAATTAGTTCTCCACAGTGCAAGACTGATTGTCTGCATGACGACTCTGGGTGCTTGTTCCAAGTGAATTGGTCGATCAACCCTCACATGAAAATTGGCGAAGTGAATACGATTGTTGCGCTTCAGCAGCATCGCAACTTTGTCTCGGCTTTGAACGAGGCTGGCGCGAACCTAATTGAAGTGCCTTTTCTTCATGGTGAGTTCGATTCTGTTTTTGCGAAAGACAATGCAGTTTTACTGAATCGCGATGGTGAGCGGGTAGCCATGTTGGCGCGTCCACTGAACGACGAGCGTGCATCGGAGCAATTATCTCGCAAAAGTGCATTGATCTCGCAGGGTTTTGAAGTTGAGCGAGTTGCCGAGGATTACCTTGAAGGTGGGGACGTCGTAATGCTTGAAAAGAAGCGAAAAGTTTTCTTTGGGTACGGCCAACGCTCTTCAATAAATGCTTTTTATGATCTTGAAAAATTCACTGGTTGCGAAGTAACTTCATTGGAACTTGTTGATCCGTATTTCTTTCATCTGGACACGGCATTAAATTTTATTGAAGTCAGCGGCCGTCAAATGGCGGTTGCGTGCAGAGCTGCATTCTCCGAATTAAGTTGGAGAAAGTTGATAAGTGATCAGGCCGTAGCGGCAGTGATCGAAGTGTCGCGCGAAGAGGCCTTACAGTTTGGACTAAATTGGGTCGAGGTGAATGGAACGGTCATTTTAGGAAGTAATCTTCCTGAATTAACTCAAAAACTTGTCTCGT
>JAYSYM010000238.1:0-5433 GCA_043727635.1 Bdellovibrionales bacterium
GTCGGCATCTTAACTTCTTTTGCGAACTCTTTTAGATCATAGCCTTTCATGATCAAGTTTTTTTCGCGGAGCATTTCGCCAAGTTTCTCAGTTTCACCACTTACGCGCGTAACCTGATCGCCTTGCGACAGGTAAATTCCGCGCTCGTCTTTGAAGCCCCAAGTTTCTTGTTTCGGCTTAAGCCATTTATCTAGCGCCGAAACATCCATTTCATTCTCTGTGAATTGTTTTGCGTCGTAACTAGTTTCAGTCGAGCCAGTAGTCGGTTTTACCGAGCGTACGAATTGATTTTTAGCGGGGTTCGCTCGCTCTGGAGCTGTCGCTGGCCCAAGGTGATCAGATAGATTTTTACCACTTTGCTGATTTTCAAATTCCGAAGAAGCCTCTTGCGAGGCCGATTCACCAAGCAAAGTCTTCTTCATGTTTTTGAAATCGAGTTCATCTAAGAGGGCGCGAAGCTCATCGCGAACAATCGGCTTAAGCTTTAAATCTTCAACGTTCGTATTGAGATCCATGTCGGTAACAATACATACGAGTTTGTAAGACAGGAATGCTTCCTCGCGAGCAGCTTCAAGTTTTGCGCGGATATTCTTGTTAGAAATCTTGTCGAGGTTTTCGTAAATCTCTTTGAGCGAGTCGAACTGTTCAAGCAAGGTTTGAGCGCCCTTCGGGCCGATTCCCTTTACTCCAGGAATATTGTCTGATGAGTCGCCTACAAGAGCTAAGTAGTCGCGCATTTTGCGAGGCTCAACTCCAAACTTTTCTTTTACTCCCGCTTCGTCATAACGAATGTCTTTCATCGTGTCGTACATTGTTACGTGCGGACCAACCAGCTGACCAAAATCTTTGTCTCCGCTGACGATGACTACTTCGAGACCTTCATCTCGACCCATGCAGGCAAGCGTCCCGATGATATCGTCAGCTTCAAAACCGAGCTTATCAAAACACGCGACACCGAGGGCGTGAGAAACTTTTCGAATGTAAGGAACTTGCGGAACTAAATCTTCTGGCATGTCCGAACGATTCGCTTTGTAGCGAGGATCGATGTCCTTGCGAAACGACGGTTCCGGGCGATCGAAACAAAACGCCATGTAGTCAGGTTTAATTTCACGAAGAAGTTTTACGGTCATATTCATGAAACCGTAAATGGCATTCGTTGGCATCCCCTGTGGATTACTCAGCTGGCGAATGGCATAAAAGGCGCGGAAAAACATCGAGCTAACATCAATGAGATAGAGGCGTTTTTTCATTGCAAGTAATGTAGGGAGCTAATTACTTAAAGGCAACCGATCCATCGAGTAGATAGGCAAGAACTTCGGAGTCGTGAATCTGCGAAAGATTACGACGAGTCATCAAATCTTCAGCAGCTGGTGAGCGCTGAAGCTTTTCTGAATTTGATTCGGCCTGCTGCATGAAACGAATAAGAGTGGTTTGCTGTTCGCCCTCTGGATGAGCAGCGCCTTGTTCCCAAGCAGCTATTAACTCGATTTTGCATCCAACCGTTCGGGCCATTTCGGACTGTGTCCAACCCATGCGGTAACGGAGCTTGCGAATATTACTTGCTTCGAACATTTAAAAACCTCTTTTGGCTGACTCTAATTTTGTACGGTTCTTCACATTTTCGCAAGTAAAAATAGGGGTTTAGAAGATAAGAGCGTGTGACTAATAGGCCATGATGGCCTATTCGCGCGTAGCCCGTAGGGTTCGTTACAGGATGTACCGAACAATTAGGCTACAGCCGATTTAGTACTGATTAGCTACCTGGGCTTCATCGGCGAATACGAAGACAAGATCGCCCTCTTTCACCAAATCGAGCTGGTCGCGAGCTTGGCGCTCGATATACGCCGGCTGCTGAGCCTCTTTGATTTTCGAATCGAGTTGTTGCGCGTTCCCTTTTGCTGAATCGATTTTTAATTCGAGTGCAGAGGCTTCACGATGAAGACTCCAGAGACGAATAAAACTGCCATCCAAAATTACGCTCGCAAAACAAATGGCAGCACAAATCCAAAAAACTTTTAGGGGCTGGTTGAGGAGCTGAATACCTGCGTTGGCGTATTTAGAGATCATGGTTCTATTTTGCGCTGTTGAGCGAAATAGCGCAAATTGGCTGGAGTCGAGTCTAGCGAGTCGTTAAAGTTCCCTAGAATCTAAGAAGTCCGCCCCAATATTCCGCCGAAGGCCCAAGCTCTTCTTCGATGCGGAGGAGTTGGTTGTACTTAGCGATGCGCTCTGAACGACACAAGCTACCCGTCTTGATGAACTGACAGTTCATTCCAACAGCTAAGTCAGCAATGCCAGCGTCTTCTGTTTCACCTGAGCGATGTGACATGATCGTGCGGAATCTTGCTGATTGCGCAGTAGAGACTGCGTCCCAAGTTTCAGTGAGAGTTCCGATTTGATTTACTTTTACGAGAAGTGCGTTTGCTGCACCCTCTTTAATCCCGCGGCGAACGCGTTCTGGGTTCGTTACGAACAAGTCGTCACCGACGATCTGCATTCGCGAACCGTTTTCTTGCGTGTAGCTGATCCAACCAGCCCAATCGTCTTCAGAAAATCCGTCTTCGACAGAAATTAGCGGAAAGTCCGAAGCCCATTTATTATAAACAGCGCCGAGTTCTTGAGATGAGAGCTTGTTCCCCTCCCAAGTGTACTTGCCGTCTTTGTAAAGTTCAGTCGCCGCAACATCGAGAGCTAGGAAAACATCTTTGCCAGCTTTGTAGCCTGCTTGATCGATGGCTTGCATGATGAGTTCAAGCGCTTGACGGTTACCATTCAACTTCGGAGCGAAGCCACCTTCGTCACCTACTCCAGTCGCAAGACCTTGTTTGTTCAAAATCTTTTTCAGTGTGTGGAAAATCTCTGCGCCCGCGCGAAGTGATTCTTTAAATTTACCTTCGAGCATCGGCACAAGCATAAATTCTTGTACGTCGAGACCGTTGTCAGCGTGTGCGCCGCCATTAATTACGTTCATCAATGGAATCGGTAAACGTTTTGCGTTTGTTCCACCCACGTAACGGTAAAACGGTAGACCTGAAATTGAAGCCGCGGCTTTTGCAGAAGCAAGCGAAACACCTAAGATCGCATTTGCACCGAGCTTTGCTTTGTTAGGAGTGCCATCGAGTTCGCGAAGGACAGCATCAACTCCGACTTGGTCTTGAGCATCAAGGCCGATAATTTCAGAAGAGATTATTTCGTTTACGTTGCGAACTGCTTGTTGAACACCCTTACCAAGGTAACGTGTTCCGCCGTCGCGAAGCTCGACCGCTTCGTGTGCGCCAGTCGATGCACCCGATGGAACTGCTGCTCGTCCCATCCCGCCACTCGAAGTTAAGACATCAACTTCAATCGTTGGATTACCACGGCTATCCAAAATTTCGCGTGCGTGAACGGAAACGATTTCTGACATAACGATACTCCTCAAGAACGCGGCGCTTCTGTAAAGGGAACCGGGTACCTAAATGGTTTTTGACTGAAGTTCTTTTAACTTGATAGCGGCTTCGGCGACAAGACGACGAGTGTCGTTTTGTACGCGGGGCCAATCGACTCTACGCATAGCCTCGGCGACTTGCGGAGTAAGGCGGTCTTGTCCCACGAGGAGTGTGACGAGTTGCTGAGCACGGCCTAGGTAATCGCCAAGCTTGTAAACATCTTGGAGAACGTCGCCTATGACCGTTGTAGCGCCTGGCTTAAGAGTTGCGGCTTCAGCTCCGACTAAGTCTAACAAACTGCTCTGTAGCGTTCTTTGGGCGCGCTCAGGCTCTTTTAAAACCAAAGACTCTGCGGACTCGATCTTCACGCGCACTTGCGGCGCTTGAGAGACTTGAGCTCTTAACTCGCGAAGCTCTTGTTCTTTTGAATGAAGAACGCGATTTGTTTCTTCGAGTTGCTTTTGTGCGTGCTCGAGATCAGTAACAATCGTCTGAAGTAATTCTGGGTTGAGCGTTGCTTTTGAATTCGTATCGTCTTCCAAGAAACTTTTTTGCGTATCTTGCCACTGAATGTAAATGCGAGTTTCATCCCACTTCACATTCGCAGCATTCTTGCCTGTGTAAGTTGGAAGCGATTCTAAAGCTGCGCGCACATACTCCGACGATAATGGATATTGCGAAGCTGCGATCGGAAAATCGAATGCGACAGTATCTTCGCCTTTTTGAATTAAACCAATCGGTGGTGCTGGAGAAATAAAATACGAAATTAGTTTCGCAGGCTGTCCGTACATGTCCTTCGGATTTTGAACCATGCGAAGAACGCTATCGAGCACGCCCCATGAGCGAAGATCTTTTGAACGATGACCGGCTTCAGTTACGATTGAATCAGCTGAGTTGAGTCCGTAAGTTGTTTGGAAGAATCGTAAGAGAGCTTCCATTTTTGGAGCTTCGATCCAGTACGATGGATCTCGCAAAAACTCTAAAGGAGGAAGGTCAGTCATTTCCTCAATGAGCTGCAAATTCTCGCCGCGACGGTCGAGATGCGTCAGTAATGATGAGCTAATTTTGCAGCTGAAAAGCATGCGTAGGGTTTAACACCTACGACGCTTTCGGCGCAAAGAACTTTGATCGTGGGAATGGAATCCTGTTATCTTCGATTTCCGGCATAAATGAAGGAATCTCGCCAGTTGGCTCTATTTGGCCGATGAGCTTTCCATCCTGACCGCGTACCAAATGAGGCATGTGGAAAATCGGAACCACATCGTAGTTCATATCGTCGTCTAACCCCTTAACTTCACTGATAGACACAATGCGTCTAGAGCCGTCTTGGAGACGAGAAATTTGAACCACGAGATCAATTGCTGAGCTGATCGAATATTGGAGAGCTTTCTCTGAAATTTTTCCATCAGCACCGAGTGCGAGAGACTCGAGACGCACAAGCGCATCGTGTGCAGAGTTGGCGTGTATAGTTCCTAGGCAACCTTTGTGGCCTGTATTCATCGCTTGAATCAGCTCCATGCCCTCGGAACCGCGAACTTCGCCAACGATAATTCTGTCTGGTCTAAGTCGAAGAGAACTTTTTAAAAGGTCTCGCATACTGACTTCGAACTTACCTTGTTGATCCGGCATGCGGGTCTCGAAGAAAACTACGTGTTCGTAGTCGATTGTTAGTTCGGTAGCGTCTTCGATGACTATCACGCGCTGACCTTTTGGAATGCGAGAGCAAAGTAGACCAAGCAATGTAGTTTTGCCTGAACCGGTGCCGCCGCTAACTAAAATGTTTTTTCCGAGGAACATGCAAACATCGAGAAAGTTCGCTGCATCTGGGCTGATCGCACCAAGCTTGATGTAATCTTTGAAATTGATTTTACTTTGAGTGAACTTACGAATGCTCACGACCGCTCCGCGTGTGCGGGCGAGAGGCGGAATCACAACGTGAATACGAGAGCCATCTGGTAAACGTGCATCTAATCTTGGTTCTTCTAAGTTAATTCTTCGGCCAACG
>JAYSYM010000239.1:0-1706 GCA_043727635.1 Bdellovibrionales bacterium
CTTGAAAAACAGGGTTACTCAGTTGATCGCCGCGACATCCACGTTGAAGAGCCAATCAAAATGCTCGGCCAACACAAAGCGACTATCCGCCTTGGTGAAGGTATCGAGACTTCGGTTATCGTTTCTGTAGAGCGATTATAAAAGCTACCCGGTTCCTTTTGCAGAAGCGCCGCTTCACAGAGGACATCGCATCGAGAACCCTGGAGTGATCCGGGGTTTTTTATTGGCTATTGTCGTTGACCGCACGACGGTAGTGTCACTACCGTAGCTCTTAAAGACACTTAGCAGAGGAGTCTCCCGATGAAATTTTTCGCAGGCTTAATGGTGCTGTTTGCATGTTCTTATTCTCAGGCTGACATTGTTACTTCAATCCATAGTTATAAAATGAATGAAGCTGAGGCGACAGAATCAATCCAGCAACAATGCGACAATCCCGACGAAAAGGCCCAGCTTCCCGCAGGCGAGCTCATCACTTTTTTATCCGGCAAGCTGGTCACGTGTCTTCAGCCATTCGGTCAGGGCGCTGAGTTCCTTTGCTTCGGATCGTGCTTACGAAAAACGCCTGACTCGACTATTGCGATTGATCATAAAAAATATAAAGTGCAGACGTCGTTTGGGTACTCCACTCGTGAAGAGTGGGCCGTCGAGTTTGCAACTGAATATTGTGTCGCTTCAGATAGCGATGCAAAAGCTGGCCAGCCGTTTTCTAAACCTCAGTGCGCCCGTTACCTAATTCGAGGGGTCGACAACAGTCTCTGTACAATGTCTTGCCTTCGGCCGCTAAAATAGGCTTGAGCGGTGTTGAAAAATTTGACGGTCCTTTCTCTTTTTCAGGGGCCTTTCGGCCGTGTTAATTAACGAATAAGATGCGTCTTCATTCACTCAATGGAGACTTTATGAAAGCACTTTTTGCCGGGCTCACTGTTTTAGCCGCGTGCTCAATCTCGACGGCATCTGAAAAAACCTCAATTCAATGTTCGCAAGAAAACGATTTCAAAATTTCAACTCTTGAGAAGCGTGACGAGACAATGTTTGGCTGTGAAGGCTTTTCTCACGGAATTAATGTTTGCTTCACTGGTAAGTCCACAACTGCGCTTAAAATTTTGAAAGAACTTAATACTGATGGAGTGCTTGGCGACGAATTCGAAATGAGAAGAATGCGGGCCCGAAAAGACGCTCTCAAATACGACGCTTACGATTTGCCGAATGGCGAAGTCGTCGCATCGATCGTCATGAATCGCTGTATCGACAAGGCTGATGTTAAGGACGCTGCGGCCGACTCGACTATTGGCAATGATTCTAAAAACCCATGTGCTGACTTAGCAGTGGGAGCAGTCATTCTCGTTCGCAAAGCTTCTGTAAAGTCTGATACCGATGTTAGCGTTGGACTAATTTCTGAAGACGACAGCGCCGTAAGAAAATACACAAAATAACGAGCTGGCGGCCTTTTCGCGCCTATTATTTTGGGAACAATAAGGTTTTGTTTGGATAAGCTGGGCCCTCGCCCAGCTTTTTCTTTTTGGTCTTGTGAGACAACTAACCCGTCGATTTAATGGCCCTGTCTAACAAGACTAGAAGCTTATGAATGAGCTTCTTGAGTAATTTCCCACACCCACGGAGGGGCGACAAATGGGCAAGGCTCTGATTCAACAGATTACGGAATCCACTGGGTTACCAGAAAATCTAATTCAGGATGAATTACAAAC
>JAYSYM010000240.1:0-5428 GCA_043727635.1 Bdellovibrionales bacterium
GACTTCTATCATTCGAACACCAGTAATTCCCGATAAAAACTCATGATCCTTTTGCCACTCGGACCTAAGGGAAAACTGCCGGATTTGCCACTGATGACAATCGCCATCGGTCTGTGCACAATTGCGTTTTCAATCTTTAGCTTTCGCTCGCTAGATCAAGCCATCACTCACACGATGAAACACGAGGGCTACCGAGTGTCAAAAAATCTTTCAGAGGATTTTACGACTAAGTGGTGCGAAACAGAAGCGATCAAGATAGCGGACTGTAATCGACTAAAAAGTCATCTGACTGCCTTCAATTTACTTTCGAAAAAAGATTTTCTGATTGCGGTTGAATCAAAGACATCCGCGCAAAAGATTCCTAAGCTAGCAGAGTTCTCTGACCAGCTTTTCACAAAGCTTTACGCCGCGCCTGAATGGCAGCTTTGGAAAAGCCACGTCCACTCGACTTACAGCAATGGCTACTGGCTCACATCGAAATCAATTTCGTTCATGAGTGTCATGAAAGCGCAGTTTACTCATGGTGGCTGGATTCACTTACTCAGCAACATGATTTTCTTTTTTGCTTTCGCTGGTGCACTTGAGATGCGGTTGGGAATTGGGGCTTGGCTCGCATTGTACCTGGTTGGCGGAGCGAGCGGACTAATTCTTCACGCGGCGTCGCAATTGCCTGAAGGCGTTCCGTTGATTGGAGCCTCGGCCGGAATCTCGGCATTGGCTGGCGCCTATCTTACATTTTTCTGGAAGCATTCTACTCGAGTGTTGTTTTCAGTTTTTGTTTACAGCAAGGTGATACTCATCCCAACTTTTGCTTTTGTTCTTATCATGCTTGTGTCGCAAGATATCGCGGGCTCGCTCGGAGCAATTGGCACAACTGCGCATATTGCCCATCTCTCAGGGTTAGTATTCGGAGCAGTATTCGCAGTCATTCATCGATTTCTCGTCACGAACGATCTTGCGTTTTTGTATCCGCAAGAAGCCGATTTATTTGAGGAAGCTCAAGATTCTAAAGAAGCCCTTGCGATTTATGATCAGATTCTAGTTTGGAACCCAGAGAACATGATCGTTCGAGATTTAGCCTTTGCTGAAGTAGTGAAAGAGCATGTGCCCCAAGCTGCGCGCATTGCGTTTTACAAATTTCATCTCGAAGAAACCTGTTCACAGCTAAGACGCGATAAGGATTATGATCGCCTGACCCGCTTAGCTCGTGACGTTGCCTTTAGCGATGAACCTGAGAAAACGGTCGCGCTTCTCGATCAGACCCAATGCATTTCATTAATCCGAATTCTATCACTACTAGATTTGCAGGATGTTTTCGAAAAGTGGGTGACCCTAACAGCTCAGGCACACCCAAAAGTAAAAACGAATCATCAATACAGAATATTTGCAGCAAAAGTAAAAAAGAAGGATGAGTCAGGAGTGTTGAGTGCATAAACACTTCGATTACGTACAGGCGCCGAACGGCGCACGACTCCAAGCAAGTGCGCTCGACACAGTCTTTGCTGCAGCACTCGCGCAGTTTGCTTCTGTACTATTAGCTTCGTTTATCAACGGCGACTACGAATTCATTTCAGCACTCTTGATCACAGTTTTATATTACGCACTTCCGCTGACTATCAACGGCCAAACACTCGGCAAAAAGATCTACGGCCTTCGGGTCCTGCCGTTTGAGGGAGATCGCGCTCTTAGCTGGAGAGAAGCATTAACTCGCGAAACCGTTGGCAAGGGCATCTCTTACATTACTCTTGGTATCGGATTCTTTATGATCTTATGGCGAGATGATCGCCGCGCTCTTCATGATCTACTCTCAAAGACGATCGTAGTTCAAGATGCTGCTGTCGCTGAACGCCGCAAAGGCTTCTTCGCTGGCCTCGCTAAGTCGGTCGCAGTGTCGAGTGTTCTCACTGCCTCGTCGCTCTCGTATTTCTATTACTCATCGTTCATCGCTGATAGACTCGAAGCCCAATTGACCGCGCAGGGACTAAAGGTTGGCGATGTTTCCGGAAACCTAGCGAAGGGATTTCGAATCAGCGGCCTAGAAGTAACAAACGAAACCGACCGAGTTAATTTTGGAACTATCGATATCAGCTTTTCGGATTACACAAAGATTTTCTCTGAGCGAACCTTAACTCTAAACTCAGTTTCGTTTACCAATGCTGAGATGACAATTAAAGGCGGCAGTGGCGAAGGGCTGCTAATCGGTCTGCTGGCAATGCCGTTCATAAGTCAGGATGAGGCTGATGATCAAGGCAAGTCGCCTAAGCAACGCCATCAATTTAAAAAAATCGTTCTCAGCAGCTTAACAGCCGAGAATATCAAGATCCTTGATCCTTCCAAAACAGTCGAAGTGCGCTCGATTCAGCTCAGCGAAGTAGTGGTCGAACCGCTGACCATGAATGTGAGTTGGAACAGTCTAAAAGTTCGATCATCCTTCGCTGACCTCGACACCGGTAAAGTGCGATTTAACAAAGCCGAAGTTGATTTAAGCTCGCCGCTCACCGCAAGGCTTTACCAAGTACCAGGCGTTAAACTTTTAAAGCCAATCGATTTGGTAGCAGCATTTTCTTTCTCGAAAGGGAAGTTTGAGAATGTACAAGTCAACGCTCTCGAAAATAAAATCACCCTAACTGCGCAATCGGGAAAGAATTATCAGCTCTGGGTGAGCGCACTGTCGCCAACGGATTATCTCGAGAATTTGCCGTTTGATAAAATTAGTTTCTACAGTTCAAAGACTTCACCATTTGAATTAGTAACCGGCTCTCCGCAAACTGCTTCCTTCGAAATTGGCACAGCTAAATTCATTTACCAAGATCAGCCCGCATCGCCGGCAGATCCTACTTCAATTTTTGCTGCTATGTTGGGGTCGCGGATCGAAGCCTATCATCAGGCAGCCGATGCACAGTACTCTTTGAAGTTGCCGCCAGGCTTTCTCTCGACGCTAGTGATGGGCGGAGGAAAAATCGAACTCTCATCGAGTCAGAATCTTAGCCCCGAAGAAATTCTATATAGACTGGGTGCAAAGAACTCTCAGGCGATATCGAAATTCTTTGTAACACCATTACGATTCCCAGCTACGCAGCCAACTACGCAGCCAACTACGCAACCAGCGACGCAATAAGCTTAGCGAAGTCGAACGGGAACC
Source organism: Bdellovibrionales bacterium (assembly GCA_043727635.1). GTDB lineage: Bacteria > Bdellovibrionota > Bdellovibrionia > Bdellovibrionales > JAMPXM01 > JAYSYM01. The sequence continues at coordinate 3,143 of JAYSYM010000240.1, forward strand.
TGAATCTTTAGATTTGCAAGTTCGGGTGAGCTGTAAAGTCGTGCGCTCTTCACAACTATCAGAACTTCCGTGTCGAGTTCGATCTTGCCAGAACTTTGCAAAATCTCCGTTTCCTCAATCACTCCAGCTGCTGAAAATTTTAAAGACAACAAGAGCTCTAAGCTTTTCGATCGCGTTTTTAAACCGGCATTCAATTCGCGGTAGAGAGAATCTCTCAAAAGCGAAAAAGTTTTCTGGGAAGTCGGATTGCCTTCGGCCGATTCTCCGCTGGTTACAGCGGTGGCTGTTGCAGATCGGGGAGATGAGACTTTAAGTGCCGGCGATTGGCTAATTTCGACCGTGGGTAAGTAAGTCACTTCAGTTAGGCCCTGTGATCGTTTTGCTGACAAAGTTGACAGCAATGCCAGGTGCAAAGCGATACTACTTAGACCGATCTTAACCCAACCTGTTTTAGGCAGCCTGAAACGCACCACGTAGTTTTCTCTCAATCGGCCTGGTTTACACTGCGCGTCGTGATAGAGCAACTGGTATCTGTAGGAGGAATTTACATAGGGAAACCTTCCATACTTTCGCTCTCAGCGTTTACTTTCATCACATTTATAGGTACGTAGTACCGCAGCTCACGAACCGCTATGCGGTGCAGGTTCATCCGGCACGTCTATTGCTGAAATGGTTAGTGTGGGGTCAAAATAAAACCAGCCTTTTTAAGGGGAGATTTCTAATGAAGGGTCTATCAGCAATTACGTTAGCGGTAGCTGTAACTTTGTCGGCAACGGCGTTCGCAGCACCAAAGAAGTCGACATCGGTCGCTTCGACATCATCAACCGCAGGCGCTTCATCTAGCAGCCCAGCACTATCAAGCCCAACTGCAACAGCAACTTCTGCTGGATCAATTGGTGCAGCACTTCCATCGGCGCCAGCAAAGAAATGGTCAATGAATCTCTACACTGAGAATTACTACGGCGTGAGAGATGCGAACACCAGTGCTGGAGGCGCGATTGCCAACAACTCATTTGTAGGAGTGAATTACACGCTTACAGATAAATACAAAGCTTACATTCGCCAGAATTTCACTGGTGGTATCGCTGCTGACTCGAAAACTGATTCTAAGATGAATCTTGCTGATACTGAACTTGCATTGAAAATTGCGAACTTAGCTAAATGGAATGGCGGCTCAGTAGCCTTTGCAAACCGGTTATACCTTCCAACTGGAAGAACATCTCAGGCAACTGATCAAATTGCGCGCTTACGAGCCAACGTAGTTATCAGCCACGAGTTTGGAAAACACTTCGAAGTAGGTCACTTAACTGACCCACGTTACACAATCCACACTCAGAATGAGTACACACTCGACGGAAAAGTGAGCAAAACAAGCGACATGAAACTTGTTCAGTATGCTTACGCTACTGCTAAAGCAAACGACGTACTTTCAGCGACTGTTGCACTTGGAACAATCGATTCTTGGGAGCGCGGCTCTGGTGACCAGACTTCTCAAGGCTACCTCGATGTCGCAGCTTCAGCGCAACTTACTAAGGCTATCGGCCTTACAATCGGTATTGATAGCGAGCCGAACATTGGTCACAAACAAGAGAAGCGTTTCACGTTCATGCGTGACACTGAGACTGAGTACTACATGAACCTTATGGCAACAATGTAGTCAGCTCCCTCAAACGGGCGATTAAACGATGGCGGGTGTGAAAACACTCGCCATTTTTATTTTAAAGCGGTACCAATTTACTAGTTACGTTAGTTGGCTGCGCTTGAAGTAAAACACCTTGGGGAATCATCTTTGATTATTAGAGTAAAGGCATTCTGGCTTTGCCTATTATTTCTCCTGCTGACTGCTCTGACGATTAATACATTCAGTACGTCGTTCATTCCACTTAACTCTGCAGCGAACCTCTTAAACCCTTATACAGGGCTATGGCGCCATCGAACATACAAGGGGCTACCGAAACCTGAAGGGCTCACCGGAAAGGTGACCGTTCAGTACGACAAAGATCAAATTCCTCACATCTTCGCTGAAAATGATGCCGACCTGTATTTTGCTCAAGGCTTTGTGACGGCTCGCGACCGACTCTGGCAGATGGATTTCATCAGTCGGGTAGCAGCAGGCCGACTCTCTGAAGTGATGGGCGATAAGACTTTAGAGCTCGATAAAATGTTTATCTCGATGGGTCTGCCACAAGCTGCGAAAGAGAGTTTGGAGCTGAGCTTAAATGATCCAACAAGTAAGATAGCGCTAGAAAGTTACACTCAGGGAGTAAATGCATTTACTAACTCGCT
>JAYSYM010000241.1:0-1704 GCA_043727635.1 Bdellovibrionales bacterium
CTGATGATTTCGATTTTGATTCCGGTCTTCTTTTTTACTAGCGAGACGAATTGTTCTCTGTTGCTAGACTCTCGTAGAGCGCTTGTTGCCACAGCGCGCACTCGATCGACGTCGTGACGGCGCATAAGGCGTGCAAACTTCTCGAAACTTTCGAGAGCCTTGTTCGCTGTCTTTTTTGAGATCTGTCCCAGGGCAAAAGCATCTTGGCCCAGGCGTACGGGTTCGCGAAGGCGCTTAAGGGCATATATGTCGCCGTGATCATCGACTTCTCCGATGAGTAGTCTGATGCCGTTTGAGCCAATGTCGATTGCTGCTAATTTTTCCACCATGACTATATTCAGCAGGCCTCGACCTCTACGCAACAGATTCCTTCGAGCGCCTGACAGAAAACTGACTTAGATTGCCTTCTGCTATGCTTGTACAGTTCAATATACAGTTCAATATCAGCTCAATGATGAAATTAAGAAAGGGATCTACCTGATGAAAAAGCTTTTTTCGGCTTTGTTACTAGTTTCTGCAGTGTCTTTTAATGCTCAAGCGCAGACGTCAATCACTGGCGCCGGAGCGACTTTTCCGTTCCCACTTTATTCAAAGTGGTTTTCTGAATACAACAAACAGAATCCGAAAGTAGAGATCAACTATCAGTCGATCGGTAGCGGCGGCGGCATTAAACAATTCACAGCAAAGACTGTTGATTTCGGAGCAAGCGACGCTCCAATGACGGACGATGAAATCAAAGCTGCTGGTGGAACTGTTCTTCACATTCCAACTGTTCTTGGTGCAGTAGTTTTGACTTACAATCTTCCGGAAGTAAAAACTCCCCTTAAATTGTCAGCTGATATTATCGCTGATATTTACTTAGGAAAACTTACTAAGTGGAACGACGCTCGCATCGCTGCACTCAACAAGGGTGTAACTCTTCCGGCTCAAGACATCGTTGCGGTTTACCGCTCTGATTCTTCGGGAACAACTGCGGTGTTCACAGACTATCTCGCTAAAACCAGCGAATCATTCAAGTCGGGTGTTGGCGCAGGCAAAGCTGTGAAGTGGCCAGCAGGCGTTGGTGGAAAAGGTAACGAAGGTGTTACTGGTTTCATTAAGAACACTCCAGGTTCATTCGGTTATGTTGAATTAGCGTATGCTGAGTCAGAGAAACTTCCGTTAGCCGAAATTCAAAACAAGGCGAAGAAGTTCGTTAAGCCTTCGATTGAGTCAGTTACGACTGCAGCCGCAGGAGCGATGAAAGCAATGCCGGATGATTTCCGCGTATCTATCACGAACGCTGAAGGTGCTGGCGCTTATCCAATTTCTGCTTTTACCTACATCCTTGTTCAATCAACAATGGACAAAGCAAAGGGCGGAGAGATGGTTAAGTTCTTGAACTGGGCAATGACTTCAGGTCAGGGCATGGCTTCAAAACTTTCTTACTCGCCACTTCCAAAGCCACTAGTTGCGAAAGTTCAAAAGAAGATTTCTGGTATTCAACTTAAGTAGTAAGAGCTCGCGCACGCGAAAATATCTTATCGAACATCGGTTCGGTGAGACGTCCCGTAAAGGTATTTTGTTGGCTCGGGTGGTAGCTGCCGATCAAGGTTCTACCACCAGCGAGTTTCACTTCAGCTCCATGACCAAATTTTGGTTTCTTCTCAGATACATTTCTCCAGCCTAACTCATCGATCTCTCGAAGTGCTGCGTCCCACGCGA
>JAYSYM010000242.1:0-5424 GCA_043727635.1 Bdellovibrionales bacterium
CGGCGTGGTAGTGCTGGGCGCACAGACGAAAAGCTTCTATGCGAGAAATCAGAACAACCATACCGACTCATCAGGAACGATGGTCTTCTATCTTCGAAAATTAAATGCTTCGCAAGTGATTACCATTACCACAACGAACGAAGGTAATACGGGAACCGTAACCGGCAGCACTGCTGTTATGTTGCTGCGCAAGCCTTACTAATGATTACTCGCGCGGCTAAGCTGCGATTCCAAATCCTCTTTTTCCGATTTATTCAACGACCAATCAATATCGGAGCGCTCAAGATAAGACCGAATTAGTGCTGTGGCCTCTAAGCGCTGCGAACTTCCTGCATAAGCTTTAGCGAGTTGCTGCACGACCCATATTTCATTCTTACCGTACGAACCCGACAGGGCTGCCTTGCCGATTTTCACAGCCTCAACATGCTTTCCATTTTCATTGAGTACTCGAAGTAGTCTTCGCTGCAACTCGGGATTTTTTGGATCGCGAGCAAGAAGCTTTCGCGCCTGTACTTCTGCGGCCGGCCAATCTTTTGCACCAACCAAAGCCAGAAGATAGCGCATCGATGGACCCGTCTTAGAGATCGGAATCTTAAGCGACCGAGCTATCTCGGCTGCGTTGGTGTTTGCTTTTGCAATTTCTTGATCGCCAAGCTCCCCGGCTTCAGCTAATTCAGCTCGATGAAAACCAATCAGAAGTTTTTCTAGTCCAGCAAACTCTCCGACCAAATCGCCCTCGACAGCGACTTTGAGCTTTTGTTCGTCGGCTAAGATTGAATCAGCTACTGCCATTCCCTCGGTCGCGATTTTCTTTCGTTCTGCATCACCTGACTTGAGAGTAGTCGCCAAATTCGCCCGCCATAAAAGTGATCGACTGCTTGTCGACTCTTGCGTGAGAGCTTCTCTTAAAACATTTTGCAAATGATTTTGATCACCAGCAGCTTTAGCTGCTTGCACTCTCGCATCAATTAGTTCGATCGGAGTAGGAATGACCTTTGTGAGGTACTTAACAGCGTCAGCAAACTGACCCGCGCTATACTGTCGTCTGCCGAGGATCAGCAATGACTTCTGATCGCCGCCTTCAGCCTTCGGCTTTAATTCTTTAAACGTCAGCGGAGTTTCGATCGCGAGATCCAAAAAGTTTTTAATCGATGTCGCTGGCTGATAATCGACGATGCGAGAAATTTCTTCGAGCTCACTATTCAAAACAATCAAAGTCGGGATTGCTGAAACTGAGTATTCTTTTTTAGTTGGAATATTTTCGAAGCGATCGACATCAAGCTTTACCTTGATCAGATTTTTTGACGCTGACTTAAATTCTTTAGTGTCGAAAACTTCTTGTTCAAGGCGCACACAGCCTGGGCACCATCTTGCCGAAAAATCGGCTAAAATAAGTTTTTTTTCTTTTTTCGCAATTTCTTGGGCTTGCTCAAGAGTAATTTCTAAAAACCCATGCGAGTTTTTTTTCGGCGCAGCCAATACCTTCTCAGCACCATTCTCCTCAGGCGAGCCCTTGAGTTGGATTTGCCGAGGTTCACAAAAAGTATTTGCATCATCGCAAATATAAAGCGACGCCTGAGCTGCTCCGTATTCCCCAGTCGGCAGTTTGAAACTAATCGATTGCTTCTTTAAATCGGTCGGCTGAATTCGCTTCTCATCGACTTTCAACATATTGGGTGCTTTGTCGTTGAAGTGATAACCAGCTTGAAGAGTGGCCGTGAAACTGCCCTTCCTTAAGTCGGTCTTTAAGGCCTTAGTTACGCCTTCATTTTGAGCCATCGCCACACCTGATAGAAATAAACTAACGAGAGTATTAATCATCTAGGTTCTGTACCGGCTATCTGCCATGGTAGGCAACCCTCGCTGGTTTATCGACTTGGGCGCGCTGCCTTGCGGCGATTTAGCCTAACTAAGCAACTTTCAGGTACCCTCGACGCCTCGTAAATGCCATTCTTTCGAGCTTAAAAGCCGAGGGTATATGCAAACTATTTTGCCGACTGAAAAAGTGATTTGTCACAACATGATCAACGGTTCTTGGGTGACCGGAGCTGAAGGTCAGCAAGATATTCGATCGCCTTACAACCAAGCCGTGATCGGCCAAGTTTCTGTTCCATCGATCGCGCAAGTAAATAAAGCGATCGACGCAGCTGCTGAAGCTCAAAAAGAGTGGGGTCGCACTCCAGCAAAACAACGTTCGGCAGTTCTATTTAATTTCAGAAGTATTTTAATTCGCGACATCGATAAGATCGCACATTTGAAAAGTTCTGAGTCAGGCAAAACTTTTGCTGAAGCGAAAGCTGGCCTCTCAAAAGGTATCGAAGTTTTAGAGTTTGCCCTTTCAATTCAAAATTTAGATCTTGGCGGCAAAGTTGAAGTCTCTCGCGGAGTTACTTGCGAATATCGCAGAGAAGCGCTCGGAGTGGTTGCTAATGTTACTCCGTTTAACTTTCCTGCAATGGTTCCGATGTGGACGATTCCGATTTGTTTAGCGCTCGGCAATTCTTACGTCTGGAAGCCATCAGACAAAACTCCGCTTACTTCTCTCTACATTGCTAACGCACTAAAGGAAGCTGAATTACCGAACGGAGTCTTCACTGTTCTTCATGGCGGAGCCGAAACGGTCAACGCCATCATTGATCATCCTGCCGTTAAAGCAATTGGCTTCGTCGGTTCAACTAAGATTGCAAAGTTAGTTTACCAACGCGGTACTCAACACGGTAAACGCGTTCTTGCACTTGGTGGAGCAAAGAACCATATCGTTTTATTGCCCGACGCGAACATGGAGCTTAGTGGCATCGGAATTTCTGATTCGTTCACTGGCTGCGCAGGCCAACGCTGTATGGCTGCCTCGGTCGTACTTGCAGTTGGTGACACCAAACAACACATCGAAAAAATTGTTTCTCGCGCCTCGTCGCTCGAACTCGGTAAAGACATGGGCGCAATTATCACTAAAGAACAACGAGACTTCTTGGTCGAAGCAATCACTCGAGCCGAGAAAGCTGGAGCGAAACTTTTAGTTGATGGTCGAAAAGCTAAAGCTCCGAAGGGGATGGAGCAGGGGAACTGGATCGGACCTACGGTCCTTGATAATGTTCAGCCTGGCTCAGAAGCTGCTCAAATTGAATTGTTCGGTCCAATTTTAAGTATCATTCATTGCAAAGATTTATCTGAAGCGATGAAAATCGAAAACGCAAGCGAGTACGGAAATGCTTGCAGCGTCTTTACCACCAACGGCGCCCTTGCAGATCGCGTGATGCGAGAAGCTTCGACTGGAATGGTTGGCATTAACGTTGGCGTACCGGTTCCTCGCGAGCCGTTCTCGTTTGGTGGCGTAAGTGTTTCTAAGTTCGGTCACGGCGATATCACTGGCCAACACAGCCTTGATTTCTGGTCGAACGTAAAAAAAGTAACAACAAAATGGGAAGTCCAAAAAGACTCGAACTGGATGTCATAGATGAGCGATATTATGAAAAGATCAGATCACGTAATTCTAGCTTCACATAACAACCTGAAGTTTAAAGAGACTTTGCCAATCAGTTGGGGAGCAAAAGATCCGATGGCTCGTGGGCCAGTCGTAGCTTCAAACACAAATCCGAAAGCACGAAACGCAATTGGCACTCACAGCGGTAGCTACACGGTTTATCGTGCACTTTCGATTGCGAGCGGAAAATTTCCTTCGCAACACCGACCTGATTTAAATAACACTCAAAGCCCAGTGAAGATTGGACCTTACAAACAGTGGGGTGATCCATTAAAGATGGTGTCGATTGATCCGTGGGGTTTAGACCCACAACTCCATTTCAAAGACTGGTTTGATAAGGGCTACGATATCCGCCCCACTATTGCGGTGACTCAAGCTCACTTACAAATTGGCGAGATCAACGAAGCAATTAAACTTGGTCGACTGAAAGTCGACGGCAAGATCATAAAAGAGAATGGCGACGTTCGCGTAACCAAGGTTGCGCTCGATCCAGTTTGGTATCTCCCTGGAATCGCAGCACGCTTAGATGTGGCTGAAGGTGAACTAAGAAGAATTTTGTTTCAAGAAACTGGCGGCATGTACCCAGAGTTCATCACGCGCCCTGACCTCAAAACTTGGCTTCCGCCAATTGGGAGCTCAACTGCTTACATTTTCGGAGACGCTCAGAACCTTGCGGATACAAAAATTGAACTCACGTGCCGAGTGCACGACGAGTGTAACGGTTCAGATGTGTTTGGCTCCGACATCTGCACTTGCCGTCCTTACCTGATGTACGGAATCGAAGATGCAGCTCGCACTGCTCAACGTGGTGGAGTGGGAATTATTATTTACTATCGAAAAGAAGGTCGCGCTCTCGGCGAAGTGACTAAATTCTTGGTTTATAACGCTCGTAAGCGACAAGAAGGTGGCGACACCGCTGCAACTTACTTCCATCGCACTGAGTGTGTGGCTGGAACTGAAGATGCTCGCTTCCAGGAGTTCATGCCAGATCCACTTCACTTCTTCGGGATCACGAAAATTCATAATCTTCACTCGATGAGCAATATGAAATACGATGCGATCGTCAAAAGTGGTATCGAAGTGGTGAATCGAATTTCGATTCCAGATAATTTAATCCCACAAGATGCAAAAGTAGAGATGGAAGCAAAGAAGGCCGCTGGCTACTTCTCTGCTGAACCTAAAAAATCGACCGATGAACTTAAAAAGGTTCAAGGCAGAAAGATTGACGAGTAACCCGTGGCCCAAAAAATCAACAACCACATCTCCTTAAGTCAAACACAAGTCGATTATCTACTCTCGCCGGTTGCGATTCGCGAGCGTGCGAAACAAATTTTTGAACTCACGCAAAATGGCGAAACTCACTTTACTTACCAGTCGGAAAAGCTAACTCCGACAATTGAATATGTTCTTCAGACGATTCGTAAGAATTATCCTGATCTGATTATTCCGTTTCACTCACGCTGGGGACATTTCCGTGTTGGCGGAATCGATCGCGTAAAGAACTTTGATAACTCGCTGGCAGGCGCTTCTCCCCTCGAGAAAGCACGCACGAAGCTTGATCTCGTTATCACATCGGTGCTTTTAGATGCTGGCGCTGGTGCCGAGTGGTCTTACACAGAGTCATCGAGCTCAAAATCCTTCGCCCGCTCTGAAGGCCTAGGCGTCGCAAGCTTTCACATGTTCTGCTCAGGCGTCATGAGTTCAGATAGAAAATCAACTCGTGCAGATGCTGGTGGCTTACGCGCAGTCAGCGCTGATGATTTGAAAACCCACTTCCAGGTGACTGCGAAGAATCCGTTGATCGGTGTTGAAGGTCGAGTGCAGCTTTTAAATAACCTTGCTCGCGCCGTTGAAAACAAAACGATCTTTAAAGACGGCAGACCTGGCAACATCGTTGATTACTTATCTGAAAAATATGGTCAAACGATTCCAGCTACCGGAAT
>JAYSYM010000243.1:0-5416 GCA_043727635.1 Bdellovibrionales bacterium
CCCTTTGGCCAAAGCTCGGTTGCGCCTTCTAAGTACAAGAAAAGAAGAGGAGTCGTCGTCTTTTCTGAGAACAGACTAACACCTCTTTTGAACTCCTGAATGTAGCCATCTTTTGAGCGCGTGCCTTCGGGAAAGATGATCAGCCAAATTCGCTCGAGGTTATTTAGCAGGGTAATGCAAAGATCGACGGCTTCGCCTTTTTTGTCTTTGCGATCAATGGGAATTGCTCCCAAGCAATGCTTTGAGAATCCGGCGAACAAAGCATTAGAGAAGAAATAATCTTTTGCAGCGGCAATGTAGAGATCAAGCCAGTAGCGAAGCGGAACAGCTGCCGTAATTGAAACTGCATCTAAGTGACTGGCGTGATTACAGATTACAAGCAGGCGCGGATAGTTTTGATGAATCTCGTGAAAGTTACCTTTTACTTTGAGTCGAATATAGAAAGTGTAAAATAAATATTTAAGAACGAATGCCCAGAGTGCGCGCATGAAGAGACTTACGAGATCGTACTGTCGAGTGAAGATAGGCAAATGTTTTAGGTAAGAAGGGAGCTGAGTCCATTGCTCGTTTTCGTAATCCCAATCTTTCATTGTAAGTAAACCATCACGTAATAATAAATTGGCGCAACGAAGATCAATCGATCCATGATCGTGAGCCAATCACCGCGGCCAATAATGAATGCGCCGACATCTTTAATTCCGAGATCGCGTCTGATGACTGAAAGAACTAAATCGCCAAGGCTTCCGCCGAGAGCCGCCACTAGGGCCGAAGAGATCCAGAAGACTTCGCCGCGATCGGGAAGTAAATGTCTTAAGCCGAAAGCGAGACCAAACGTTACGATGAGAGCTACGCAAAACGCTTCAAGACTTCGCTTTGGACTAATGCGATTGAATAATTTAATTCGACCTAAATAACGGCTCACACCGAGGTAAACGTTATCGCAAACTTCAGTTAAGATGATGATGTAGACAGTCATGAAGGCACCGCCCTCAAGCCGCCACAACCAACCTAAATGCATGAACGCCCAACCTAAGAAGCTAAACGCCATGAGCGTAAGGCAAATGTACTGAACCATTTGCTTAGCTGAGTTTCTGAGAATCGGAATTAGGCAAATCGCTCCGAGAAAAACCATTGGCGAAATGTTGTAGAGCTCTTTTTGTTCCGTATGGATCAAGAATGCTAAGAGGCCGAGAGCGACGTAAGTGATCCACACGAAATTACTTCGGTGGTACATGCCCATCATCTGGAAGAAAATTTTTGCCCCGCCAACTGCCATGATCGCAAGTACGATCAAAGGCCATGGTGGTTGAAGGCCCATGAAGCCAAGAAGAACTGGAGCAGCAAAGAGCCAGCTCTTTAAGCTCGCCCACGCAGCTTGCATGTGCTGATTTTTATTTCGAATGAAAAATAAAATTAGGCCAAACGAAAAAAGAAATGCGAGCACCATATAAACGGTTTCGCGATAGAGGGGATCAGCCCAAAGGGCAAACATCTTCATGACGTAATTTAAGCCTCTTTCAACTCGATATTGTAGTCTTTAATTTTCTTATAGAGACTTGAGCGCGAAATTTTTAGCATTTGCGCAATTTGATCGATTTCTTTGCCAGAAGCGAGTCCAGCTGAGAGGGCTTGTTTAATCACTTGAGCTTCGAAGCGTTCAAGCAAGGGAGTTAAGCCTTCGGTCAAATCGTAACTTTCACCATTCGCGAGTGCTTCAACTTCCACCGGAAGAAAACGTGAAACGTCTTCTTTGCGGATGATTGGGAGAGGTGAGTGCAGAGCGATTTGTTCGCAAAGCCTTTTAAGCTCACGAACGTTACCTGGGAACCGATAGTTCGAAAGAAATTCGGCCGCTTCAGGCGCCAAAGTTTTATTTCTTCGTGGTCGTTGTTTGCTTAAGAAAAATTCACTTAAGAGTGCAACATCTTCTTTGCGTTCACGAAGAGGTGGCAAGACAATTTTTTTACCACTGAGGCGCCACATTAAATCTTCTCTAAACTGTCCTGCTTTGACCATCTGGTTGAGATTCTGATTTGTGGCTGCGATCACTCTCACTTTTACGTGCGTAGTGTCTTTGCTTCCGACTCTTCTGATCTCACCTGACTCCAAAAACCTCAAAAGCTTTGCTTGCAAGTTTAGTGGGAGAGCTTCGACTTCATCTAAAAATAAATCGCCGTTGTTAGCTGCTTCAGCTAAGCCCATTTTGTTTTGATCAGCGCCGGTAAATGCTCCGCGAACGTGACCGAAAACTTCGGATTCAAAAACATCTTCAGGTAGTGCTGCAACATTGACCGCGACAAATGGTCTTGCGCCCTCTTGCTTATGAATAAGATGTGCGAGCACTTCTTTGCCGGTGCCAGATTCTCCTTCAAGAAGAATTGGACCTGCTTCACCTTTAAGAGCAGCGATCTGTTTTTTCAACTCTTGAGAGACTTTGCCTTCGCCAATCCAAGGCATGTCAGTGGTCTGGCGAGAACTTGCGTCTCTGAGAAGGGTCAGAGCTTCAATCTTATCGAGAGTGAGAACAAGTTCTTCTGAACTGAGCGGTTTAGCGAGAAATCTTGTGGCCCCAGCTTTGAGAACTGCTTCCATCAAATCGCGGTTGAGGTCGCCGGAAATAGCGACGATCTCAAGGTGCGGGTCGCGTGCGCGGAGCTCGCGAATGACCCCGAGACCTTCTGGCTCTTTGCCGCGCTTTTCACTGAGATGCATGTCGACGAAGGCGCCATTAAACGATTCTTGTGGGATCTCGGCCAAAGATTGAGCAGCTTTAAGGCGCCAGTTTTGTGGAAGTGTAAGTTTGATCGATTGGATGACGAGATCGTCGTCCTCGACCAACAACAGTTTTAGTCTTGTATCGTCAACACGCATATTTAAATATTGTCATGGCTCAGGGCACTTGAATAGGATTAACACCATGAATATGTCGTCATTGCGCGTGTTGTTGGTTGAGGGAATACATCCAAGAGCAGTCGAAGTGCTGGAGAAGGAGGGTTTCAAAGTTGAAACCCATAAGCATTCTCCGAGCGAAAAAGAACTCAGTCAGATGCTCAAAAACTTCGATGTCTTAGGAATTAGATCTAAGACTCAAGTTCCCGAACAAGTGTTCATCGATAACCCACAGCTTCTTACGGTCGGTGCGTTTTGCATTGGCACAGATCAGGTTAATTCTTTAAAAGCGAATCAACATGGAGTTCCGGTTTTCAATGCGCCTTATTCGAATACTCGAAGCGTTGCTGAACTCGTCATCGCTGAGATCGTGGCGTTATCACGCCAGCTCGGTGATCGAAACACTAAAGCGCATCAAGGTATTTGGGAGAAGTCAGCAGCCGGTTCGCGCGAGATTCGCGGCAAAACCCTCGGCATTATTGGCTACGGACACATCGGAAGCCAAGTAAGCGTGTTAGCTGAGTCATTCGGCATGCGAGTGAACTACTTCGACCTCGTTAAAAAACTTCCTCTCGGAAATTGTTATCCTCGTGAATCGTTAAAAGAACTTTTAGAACATTCTGACTTCGTCAGTCTTCATGTGCCTGACACTGTGCAAACTCGCGATTTAATTACAGCTCGAGAACTTAAGTGGATGCGTAAAGGTAGCCACATCATTAATGCCTCTCGCGGAACCGTCGTGAATATTTCTGATCTCGCTGCGGCTTTGCGCTCAGGCCACATTGCCGGAGCTGCAGTCGACGTTTTCCCAAATGAACCAGCTAGCAATAATGAAAAGTTTGTTTCAGAACTTCAGGGAATTCCGAACGTCATATTGACTCCGCACATCGGCGGCAGCACGGAAGAAGCACAAGAGGCTATCGGTGTTGAAGTAGCTCGAAGCTTTATCGGATTTTTGAAAAACGGAAGCACTCGCGGAGCTGTGAATTTTCCGAACGTCGATTTGCCGGTGATTCACCAAGATTCACATCGGTTATTGAACGTTCACAGCAACGTTCCCGGAGTGTTGAGCGATATCAACAGTATCGTCTCTGATTTGGGTGCGAACATTCAGGCGCAGTACTTATCAACTGATCCACATATTGGTTTTCTAGTGATGGATATTGAGAAAGTTTCGGCGAACGAAGTTTGTCGCCGCGTTGTTGAACTAAAGACAAGCATCAAGACACGAGTTTTATATTGAGCGAGCCAGTTCCCCGCAAAGAAATTTATATCTTACTTACGTTAGCGGCGGTTCAGTTTACGAACATCATGGATTTCATGATCATGATGCCGTTAGGGCCTCAACTTAGAGATATTTTTGGAATTTCGCCTGCGCAGTTTGGGCTGTTGGTTTCTGCATACACATTAACTGCCGGCGCGGTCGGATTCTTTAGTTCATTTTATATTGATCGGTTTGATCGAAAGCGTTCACTGAGTTGGGCTTATTTCGGCTTCACCATCGGCACATTTATGTGTGCCTTTGCCACGAGCTACGAGCTTTTGCTAATTGCTCGGGCTGGTACTGGCATTTTCGGTGGCTTGATCGGTGGGCTTACGTTTTCGATTACCGGAGATCTAATTCCATTTGCCCGTCGCGGTCGAGCAATGGGAATTGTGATGACGTCGTTTTCTGCAGCGTCGGTGTTTGGAGTTCCGTTCGGACTGTTCCTCGCAACTAAATATAACTGGCATGCGCCTTTTGTTTTTTTAGGTGCGGTTGGATTAGTGCTTCAAATATTCATTTACAAAGTGATTCCTTCTGTTGGCTCTCACATCTCAACGGGCGTAGAGAAAAAACCACTCGAGCTTTTGCAAACTGTGATGAAGAATCGCAGTCAGCGATTTGCCGTTTTTCTAGTTTCAGGTTTAATGCTCGGGCAATTCACGATTATTCCATTCTTAGCTGACTACATGGTTCGAAATGTTGGTTTCACGATGTCGCAACTCCCGTTAATTTATTTCTTCGGCGGTTTAGCAACGATCGTCACTTCTCCGCTGATTGGTCGAATGTCTGATAAGTTTGGATCGCTGAAAGTATTTTTGTACGCTCTTGTGCTTGCGCTGATTCCAATCGGGTTCATTACTCACCTCGGGCTAACGCCGGTATGGATAGTTCTGATTCTAACAACAAGTTTCTTTGTCATCAGCGGCGGACGGATGGTTCCGGCGATGGCGCTTGTCACCAGTGCTGTCGAGCCCCGGTTTAGAGGCGGCTTCATGAGCTTAAGCGGCTCGTTTCAGCAACTTTTCGCTGGAGTAGCTTCTCTCATCGGCGGCTTGATCGTTTATGAACAAGATGGCAAACTTGTGAACTACAATTACGTTTGTTATCTGACTATATTAACTACGATTTTGTGTGTGTGGATCGCTCGACAGATTCGCCCAGTCAGTTAATCTTTGAAAGTTATTTGATGGAGTATTCTATGTTCAGCAAGAGTTTGGTTTTTTTGGGTGTTTTGTTGATGATCGCTGGTTGCGCAACGAA
>JAYSYM010000244.1:0-5402 GCA_043727635.1 Bdellovibrionales bacterium
CCACCGCCGAAGCCGCCTCCGCCGCCCCAACCGCTATGACTTCGTCCGAGACCATAACCAAGTAGTGCGCCCGCAATACCACTGCTTCGTCGACCACGAGGTTGAATGAAAATAAAAATAAGAAGTAAGAGAAGCCAAATCCAGCTGCCGCTTTTGCCGCGAGCACCGCCGCCTTGAGCTCGCCGCTCATGCACACCCAACTTCGAAGCAAAATCAAATTCGGGATCAGAGTACTGCGCGATCGATGCAATGCCGACTATCACAGCGTCTGAAGTACGACCAGCTTTCATGAGCGGTACAACACTGTCATCAACGATTCGCTTAGCAACAGCATCGGGGATATCGCCCTCCAAGCCTTGCCCAACTTCGATTCGCATCTTGCGCTCTTTCATTGCGATCAAAAGCAGCGCACCTTTATCAGATTTTGCATTCCCGAGTTTCCATTTATCAGTAACTTGAATACTCGCCATCTCAATCGGCACATCATTCAACGTAGGAACAGTTAGAACATTGAGCTGTGTTCCGCTCGACGCCTGCAATTCGCGAATCGCGTTGTTGAGTGCTTCCTCGACTTGCGGATCAACAATGTCAGCTTGATCCATGACAGGCGCAGTAAGCGCTGGCACTTCGAACTGCTGCGCATGAGCAAAACTAATAAGGAGTGAAGCGAGCAGCGTAAACATTAAAACTTAACTTCAGGAGCTTTCTTCTCAGCTTCTGTTACGTCTGCGCCCCACTGTGGCATCGCAGGGTGATGATAGAAAATTGAATTGGTAAAGCTAGTCGGCGGAACAGTGATCAAGTTGTTAAACTCTTTGATCGATTCGATGTGGCGCTGACGAGCGATGGTGATTCGATTTTCTGTTCCTTCAAGTTGTGCTTGAAGATCTCTGAAGCCCGCATCTGATTTCAATTGCGGATAATTTTCAGTCACAACCATCAACCGACCAAGTGCTTGCGAAAGTTGACCTTGCGCCGCTTGAAATTGAGCCAACTTCTCTGGAGTTACTTTCGTCGGATCAATTTGAATCGCAGTCGCCTTCGCGCGCGCTTCAGTCACTCCAACTAAAACTTCTTTTTCTTGTTTCGCAAAACCACTGACGGTCTGAACTAAGTTCGGAATCAAATCAGTTCGACGCTTGTACTGGTTAGTAACTTCAGCCATCGCTGCATCAACACTGTTTTTTGATTGTGGAATCGACTGAACTCCGCAACCCGATAAGAACACAACACTCAGTGCACAAATTAACAATTTCATTGAGACTCCTCGGCTATAACTTGCCGTCTTTGGTAAATGAAAATAGGCTCTCGCTATGGTTAAGTCTACAGCTATCTATCAAGGCGATTTACATTGTGAAGCGACGCACGGCCCCTCGGGCAAAGTGATCGAAACCGACGCACCCACCGACAACAAGGGAAAGGGGCAAGCCTTCTCACCCACCGACTTAGTTGGTGCCGCGTTAAGCAGTTGCATCTTAACAACCATGGCCATCGTCGCCGAACGCGACGGAGTTGCTTTCACGAACGCTAAAGCTGAGTGCGAAAAAGTAATGACCGATACTCCCAAACGCCGCATCGGCGAGCTTCGCTTAAAAATTACGTTACCCTCATCGATTCCGCTCGATTATCGCAAAAAGATCGAGCACGTTGCGCACGCCTGTCCTGTTCACCGAAGTTTGCACCCTGATTTGCAAATTCCTGTCGAATTTATTTATGTCTAAGTTGGAGGCCTTGCCGAGATGACAATCTTCACGAAAATTATAAATCGCGAGATTCCCGCAAAAATCGTTTACGAAGACGATAAATGCTTGGCGTTTAGAGACACCAACCCCCAAGCCCCCACTCACATTTTAGTTATTCCAAAAAAAGAAATCGCCTCAATGGACACCGCCACCGAAGCCGACAAAGAAATCATTGGCCACGTGATGTTGAAAGCGGCTGAGATCGCGCGCCAAGAAGGTATCGCCCAAGACGGCTACCGTTTAGTCGTCAACACTAACGGCTACGCCGGCCAAACGGTCTTCCACATTCATGTTCACATTGTCGGCGGCCGCCCACTCGACTGGCCCCCGGGGTAGCTGCTACGGAGCGAGTCGCTCTCTTTTCCAGGTTGCTGCACCACTCGAATTCGCCCGCGTGAAGCGCAGGCGTTCGTGAACGCGAAACTCGCGGTCTTCCCAAAACTCAATCACCGAAGGCTCGACGAGCCATCCGCCCCAGTTCGGCGGACAAGGAACTTCTTTTCCCTCAAATCTTTTTTCATTCTCTCGAATCTCGGCGAGTAAGTCAGAGCGATCATCAATCACTTTGCTTTGCGGAGAAGACCAAGCACCAATCTGACTCCCGCGCGGCCTTCCAGCAAAATAAGCCTCAGATTTCTCTCGAGAAAGCTTCGTCACTTTCCCTTCAATCCGAATCTGCCGACCGAGCGGCTGCCAAAAGAAAACAAGAGCGACATGCGGATTCTTCTCAAGCTCCCTCGATTTTCGCGACTCATAATTCGTCACGAACATCACCGCACCATCAACGACACCCTTATAAAGCACGATCCGCGCCGAAGGCTTGTTATCAACCGAAGTCGCAAGCGTCATAGCGGTCGGCTCAGCGACTTTCGCCGCCACCGCAGCATCGAACCACTCTACAAACCCATCAAGTGGGTTACTTGGTATATTTAGGGAGCCTTCTTTTGACTTCATTGAGGGCCATCCTACTTTCGACCTTTACTTGTTTCAAACCAAATCGCTAAGCTTGTAAGCATGAAGAGTCGCTTAGGCCCTGAATTCCAAAAAATCGAAGAGATGACTCGCCACCTTCCGACGCCATCTTCAAGTGTCGTAGTCGGAATCGGCGACGACGCAGCCGTCTTGCGTTCGCCCGGAGGCAGTTTACTTTTTTGTAGCGACCTCATGATCGAAGGCGTTCACTTTCGGAGAGACTGGGCCTCACCCCAAGAAATCGCCATGAAAGCTTTATCGCGAGCACTCAGCGACATCGCCGCCATGAACGGCCGCCCACTTTACGCAACCATCTCTCTCGCGCTCGCATCCGACCTCCCCGAAAATTACCACGTTGAACTTTACAAAGGCTTCGCTCGCACCGCAAGTGAACACGGCGTTGAAGTCATCGGCGGCGATCTCAGTCAATCACCGTCGGCGACATTTATCGACGTAAGCATCGTCGGAGAACTCCGCGGCGCACCTTATCTTCGCAAAGGCGCTAAGCCAGGCGATTTATTAATTGTCACCGGCGAACTCGGCGGCTCGGCCGCAGGCCTTCACTCACTACAACAAGGCCTCAAAGACGACTCACGATGGACTTTGCTAAGGCGCTTACACTTACAACCGCAAATTCGCTTTGATGCGCTGAAAAAATTAGACTTCACCGCGACTGGCGATCCAACTTCAACCTTAGTCACTTCAATGATCGACATCAGCGATTCACTGAGCAGCGAAGTTCATCACCTCGCACACCACTCACGAGTCGGCTTCGAAATTTTAGAGGATGCAATTCCAATTCATCCGGCCGTCAGCGAGTACGCCGAACGCTTCGAATTAAAAGCACTCGATCTCGCTTTGTACGGAGGAGAAGACCACCAACTCCTCTTCACCGCCGACGCCGTCTTGTGGGAGCAGCTCGCATCGTCTCAACCTGAGACATTCGACTCCATGTTTAGCGTCATCGGAATCACCACTCCCGCCGAAGGCAGCGTAATTCTCGTCGATAAGAACGACAATCTCCACGAGCTTCAATCGCGAGGTTGGGATCACTTCAAAAAGTAGCTAATTCCCTTCAGTCTCGTCTGTGATTCGCCGAAAAAGTAGTATGTCAGCAGCTTCTTCACGCTTTTACCCGCGCGCGCCCCGCTACACTCTTCGTGCAAACGACGACAACCAAATGCGTTTTGCGCTCATGCAATCACGCGGCAGCGCTTTTGAAACTGAACTCCGTGACGTATCAACTACTGGCTTAAAATTCACCGTCTTCAACACCGAAGTCCCACGCCGCGGCCTCGACGAAGGCGACGTCATCAAAATCGAATTCAAAATTCCCTCTGGAAAACAAATCGCCTGCTTCGCAACCGTCACCCGCGTCGACCAACGCCAGGAGTGGCACCCCGATCACGGCGATCACTCCATCACCGAAGTAGCAGTCTCGTTCCGCCATTTACCTTCCGCTTGGGCCAAAGCTCTCGAAAAAGCGATGCCCTCTACCGAAGGCCACGAAACAATCCACGTCACAACATTACCAGCACAGATGCACCGCAAAGCCTTAGTGCTCTTCTCTCTGAGCAGCATCGCTTTGTTTAGCCTCTTCATGTTCCTCAGCACTTCGCCACAACAGTGGCTCTCTTGGTTCCGCTAGCTTTTTAGCAAACCCAATTTTCCGCCGAAACTTCACGTCACGAAGAGCTTTTCCAAGTAGACTTGCCAGAGCAAGGTACTTCCAATCACCTCGACATTTGGTAAGCGACTTATGGTCTTTCAAGTGCTGGAGCAAGTCTTCAAAGACCGCTCTCGAGAATAACTTCTGGTTTTTCGGACGAACGCAGTAGATCAGTTCGCAATCAATTGCTTCGGCGGCTTTCCTCAAAGAATTAAGAGTGATCGATCCTCTACGCTCTGAAGTCTCAAGCTTTCCCCATGTTGCTTTCGCACAACCGAGCTTTGCGGCAGCGGCACTCGTAGAATGAAGTCTCGCTGTTCTCGCAACTTCCAATTGCGACCGGGGCTCATTCATCACCTCCTCCGCAGCCGAAAATTTCTTGACGGTTTCGTCTGCGCCTTCGAATGGATAATGTCTCAACCAGAATATGTAGGCCAATTCGATTTCTTTAGAAGTTGGCGGATTCGAATTCGTTCTTAAATGCAGCGGCAACTCTTCATTCGTCATCGCCGAAGCCCCTCGAAGTTTAGTCCTTCAATGCCACTCAGAAAAACGTCAGCCTATAAGCTGACGACTTTCTCGAACCACCGAAGCGATTCTCCCTAGTAAATCGTCAGCTCATAGGCTGACGACTTCTCGACTGCCCCATCAAAGCTTAATTTCCCAAAGCCAACGGCTAATTTCCCGACAACAATGGCCTCCAAGAACCCAAGCCCGCCGCAGCAAGCGAAAACTATACCTCCGACCGAGAGCACACTTAAGAAAAAACCAAATGGAGTTGATTGCCCCAGTCGGAGGGTGACAAGCGATTAAGCACAAGTCGCGCCACCTCGAGAGCAAAAGAAATTACACCAGAGAAAAAAGAAAAATGAAAATCGGACACATTTAATGTAAGTCGGAGCGCTCGGGATCACTCTCGTCGTCAGACGGCTCACCACTAGCAAGCTCCTCAGGCAAAGCATCACGCACACGCAAAATGCGCACATCAAAAATCAAAGACATTCCAGCGAGAGGATGAT
>JAYSYM010000245.1:0-5400 GCA_043727635.1 Bdellovibrionales bacterium
GTTCGGCTGCGGACTAAAATCGAATTGTGTGTCGAACTTCACGAAGGTGATGAGATTGTAGACGTAAGCTAACAATCTCATTTTGAGAAAATCGATGAGCGGAGCGATTGCCTTAAACAAAAAGAGCGACTCGAAAGTCGCTCTTTGAATTGCTTTACGCAATGCTTTACCAAAAGGAACCGGGTACCTTTTAGAAGCTGAAGGGAACGCTTGCGCTAAGTAGAACGGTGTTAACTTTCAATTCTGGATCTCCAGTTAACGGTCCGAGCTCCGCCTTTTTATAGTCTGACATTATGTACTCAGCGTTCAGAGAAAGCATCGGGATGACCTTTAAGCCAACTCCAACCTTAATATGAGAACCGCCGCTGTAAGTTATGTCACCTACGACGGTGTCTTCCTTGAGTTCGTTCATTAAGCCGTAGCCAGCCCAAAGACGAATAATCGGCAAGTTTGCGCCAATGACCCCGAAAAGCTGAGACGACGTTACATCAGGGTCTGTTCCGCCAGCATCTGACTTCATTTTGTTGCTGAGACTCATCGAGTAGTCGCCGCCGATGAACAACATTGCCATTTCGCCGCCTATGCGACCGCCGAGTACTGGGCCAGTGATCTTGCCTTTATCTCCACCAGTTGTATCGAATTTATAACTTCCAAGTCCGTAACCCAAATATGGTTCAACGAAGATTCCAGCGTTCGCAGTTGATGCGAAGCCAACTAACAATGAAAGAGCGAGTACTAAAAGTTTCATGATGTCTCCTAAGTAAATTGGTCTCTTGGGAGAATCATGGCGTGAGATTTGGGGAGATACAACGAGTCTTAAGTCTAGGCGCTACTATCGCGCGGCGCGACCGCTTCGGGCTGATCTATCGGCTCTTGTAGAGCTAGCTGGGGCAGAAGTTCCGCCGAGTGCAGCAGCTTCTGTGCAAGACATGTTAAGTTGCTTCTGTTGGTTCGAGCCAGCGCTCGCCATGTAGTTAAGCGGGTTCACTACGTTTCCGTCATGGCAACGATCTTCTCCGCGACGAAGTTTACAAGCTTCGAAGTGAAGATGAGCGCCTTGCGATGCACCGGTGTTACCAGAGTAACCAATGATCTGACCCTTTTTAACTTTTTGACCAGGTCTAACGATCCAACGGCTTAAGTGTGCATAGCGAGTCATGAAGCTATCAACGTGTGTGATGTCGATTCTTCGTCCGTAACCTTTATTGCCCTGATCCATGATTCGAGTCACAGTTCCATCGGCAGCGGCGATGATTGGAGTTCCAGTTCGCGCAACGATGTCGATACCATCGTGCGTGCGAGTCCCGCCGTGATTATGAGCTTTGCGAACACCTTTGAACATATTGCGGCCGCCATTTGCGCGGTTGTAAACGCAGCTCATACCTTTATCTCTGCAGCCACAAGTTGGGCCGAGAATTTTAAATGGACTGTCGCTGATCACTACATCTTGCGTTTGAGCTTGGACTGCCTGACGAGCAGGTACATAGTCCGCCGAGCGAAGTACTTCTTGGCTACGCTGCATAGTACGTGAGTAGAAGTCATTACCGTCAGAGCGTGACGAACGATATGAGCGACTCTCTGAGCGGTCAGAGTCTTCATCATCAATGTCACTATAGAGGTGGCTGTGATCTTCATCTTTTTCATCAGCAAAAATTAATTCGTCAAAGAGGCGATTCACATCTTCATCGTTGTTGTCAGCGCGAGCGCCGATAGCACGAATTTGTTCGTAACCGAAATCTGCCGGCGGAATGTAGAAGCTAGTGTTCATCGGAAGAGTCATACCGTTAGCTAACATTGCAGACTGTTCCAATGTTCCCGGAATCATTGGTCCCATCGGAGTTGGCATTTGCACAGCAGTGCTGAGAATCGCAGGGTAGCTCAGCGTTGGCTGTGTCATTACATAGTGGAACGGATTGCGAGCCATCTGTGTTTCGAAGACTGAGCCAGGAACAAGCTGTCCCATCGAGTTACCTTGTTGACCATATATATTGATGTTGGCTTGGGTCTGCATGATTAAAGACGGATCGTTGAACATAGCCTGATTAAGAGGAACATATGAAGAGGGAGCTCCGAAGTTCTGACCAAACGCAGGCGATACATTCGCTACTACGAAAGAGATCAGGGCTAATTTGTTGAGAGCTTGTTTAAGGCTCCATTGAACGAGTTTCTTCATTGCCTGATACTAGTACAAACCCCAAGCCAGGTTTAGATTCGTTTAAATGGAAGTGTGGGAGGTGGTGACGGTTATTGCCTATACACCTGCAAAGCCGAAAATTGGTTGTCTCATAGTGAGACAATGTAAAAGGCAAAAAGACCAAAAAGCCATGACGGCTTTTTTGCGCGTAGCCCGTAGGGTTTGGTATAGGATGTACCAAACAAAAGGCCCTGCCGGAGCAGAGCCTTTTATAGAAGACCGAAATTTTATAGTGCCTATCGCGCTTCTTCGCGAGCTTCGTGAACTTCTTTTTTAGCTTCGTTGATCTCGTCAGCACCTTCTTTGCGCTCTTCACGCACATCTCGTGTAGCGCCGCTTCGTGCTTCGGTAAGATCTTTGTTTGCCGCATTGATGTCTTGAGAAACTTCTTGTCGAGTTTCATTCAAGTCTTGCTGTGCTTCACGAACATTATCTTGCTTCGAATCGCACGCTGCTAACATACCAACTGCCGCTACTGCTACTAAAAGTTTTTTCATATGGTTTCTCCCTTGTTTACAAAGCAGTCTACTCAGCATTTGTGGAAGAGTAACCCGCATGAAATTTTAAACTTGGTGATGAATGAGGCGAGATCACACGAAAAGTGTGAACGGAGCACCCAGCTACTTAGCAGCTACTTAATCGTCGTCTTTTTTAGTGCTACAAGATATCTCGATGGGCACATGATCGCTGAGGTACTCACGTAAAATCCAAAATTTATTATTCTTTAAACGAACGATGGAACGTTTGATTTCGGCAGCCAGCTTCTCTTTCTCTTCAGAAGTTAAGCCGCGTGCTCGATACTCATTTTTAATTTTCTCGAGTCGAATCTGTTGATCCAAGAATGCCGTTTGCGCTTTTTCAGTTTTCTTGTGGTAGCCGGGGTTGAGCAGATACGACAAACGTTTCAATTCGCTGTCAGCTTGATCTGTGCCAATCTTGGTGAAATCGTATGAGTGGATAGTTGAGAAGTCACATTCCTTTAGAGCTTCTGCCTTGAGAATAAAATGATCATAACTGTTGGCGAGCTTTTCTAGCGGAAGACTCAAGCTTGTATTCTCATGCTGGTAAACCGCGTAACCTTCTCCGGCAAAGATTGCCGCATTCCATGCGGCCTGAGTGTTGGTAATATACTCAAGATTAAAGTCACCCATGTACATAACGTCTTTATCGAAAGTTTCAAGGAACGGAAATTGATCGACTACCGCTTTAATTTCATAGAAGCGACCAACTTTATCTTTAGGAATCGAGCACTCTGCTCCCGCAGGATACTTAGCGCAAATTTCTTTCTGCTGATCGAGCTGGTCTGGAGCTGAAGCGGGGCGGAATCGAGTGTGCGAGACGGCCGCGATGAAATCAAATTTTCCACTCTTGAAGTTAGCTATGAAAGCCTTTCGAGACATTAGCTTCGCTTGATTCGGAGAAACTTGAGCAAGGCAGCCGAAGTTGAGACCCGACACATTCGGATTAATTTTATCTGTGAGACCTGATTTAGGGCAGTAGTTCCAGTTACGAAGCTGAACCTTACGAGCCCGATAGAAGAAGCCTGCCATCTCTCCCGTGCTACCTTCGCCTTCGGGCATTGGCTGGAAGATCAACGACCATGTCGGATCTTTTGTCTGCAATTCTTTCAAAAGCTTGTAGTAGCCGGGCTCAACCACTCGCCAGTCAGCTGGAATCTTTTGCTGATTCTCTTTCATCACTTCACGAAGTTTTCGATTTTCATCTGCGTACGCAGATGGGTGCGGCATCATTTCGGTGACGCCGACCAAATCCCATTTATTCATGATGATTGCCATAGCATTCAAATCTTTTAATCGAGCCTGGTCATCACCCAAGTGGTAAACATTGAACGAGCCAATGTTAATTTTCTGAGGAGCTTTTTGAAGAACAGCTTTTTGAGGAAAAATATGAACGTAGTTGTCTGTGCACACCCAGTTAAATCGTTCGTTCATGTCGAATAAGCTGCGTTGGTCGCAGTCGTCGTACGGTCCATTCGGAATCGCATTCGGATCTTTTGCTACTACCTGAACTCCATCCTCATACTGAGCGGGATTACGCGGCGGGGACGAAGTACACGCGATCGCAAGAGATAAAATGGATAGAAATATGCCTAGGTAGACAGCGCGCCTCATCTCTCTATGTTAAGCGTTTTAGTACTTTGCTTCTATGGCCGTCCAGACGAAGGTCGGCAAACTTTTTTGATTCAGCGGTTTGACCGCCGTCGTTAGTCTAGCCGATGATAGGAAATGCGCCTGCGACTTTGCGTGTTCAATGTAGAAAATCTTTTTGTGCTCGCTGATGAACCCAGCGAAGCGCGGATTAAGCAAATTATCGATCATGACTCTGAACAAGAGTGGCAGGCTGTTTCTGTTTCGACGATACCAAATAAACCCCTTCGACAAATCAAGGGTGTGGCACGTGCGATTCGAGAGATGAATGCCGACATCCTCATGCTCTGCGAAGTTGGAGGCCTTGAGTCGCTTCGAAATTTCTCAAAGTATTTTTTGAATAGCGAATACACTCCGCATTTGATCGAGGGAAATTCAGATCGAGGAATCGATTTGGGTTATTTAGTTCGCTCAAGCTTGCCGCTAAAGTGTGATCTGATTTCACACAAGCACCGATCAATTGATTTTCTTTATCCTCATGAAAAACAAAGTATAACAACTGGCTATGCTGATGACCGATTGAAAGCTCAGCCCACCCACAAGTTTTCGCGCGATGTACTTGAGTTGCGCGTCTTTAAGAATGACGGATCGTTAGCATTGATCTGCATGCTCGTTCATTTAAAGTCGCAACTTGATCGCGATCGGATCGATCCATTCGGACGAGATCGCAGGAAAGCCGAGCTCGAGAAGCTCGTAAGTATTTATCTAGAGCTAGAGCAAGAAAATGGCGGAGTGATCCCGATTGCGCTTGGCGGAGATTTCAATGGGGCAGCATCAGGTCCGGCGTTAGATCCTGAATTCGAAGAGCTTCGAAAACAAACCAAGCTCAAAGATGTATTAGAAGTTGCGGCAGTGCCAATCGAGGAACGATTTACTCATATGCAAATTCAGCCTTGGGGAAACAAATCTGTGAACCGTCAATTCGATTGTCTGTTCCTGAATGCACCTCTACAAACAATGGTCGGCGCTGGCGAATCGAAAGTTTTTCATTACACCGATGAATTTAAGATGAAAATTGAAGTGCCGCGCACACTGGCA
>JAYSYM010000246.1:0-1692 GCA_043727635.1 Bdellovibrionales bacterium
GCCTGTGTGAGCGCGTTCACGGGAAGTTCTGTCGGAGCCGCATCGGAAATGACTCCGAGTGCGCCAAGTGGAATACGAGCGGTCATCCCCATGTAGCCCATTAGTTCCGGTCCTTGTCGTAACCGTAAGTCAGTCTCCGCCCGGCAATGTACCTATTCCCGCGAGGGGGGACATAGCCGAAGCTCCCAGAGGTGCGGAACTGCTCTCCTCTGTAGTGTTTCTGCATTGCCTGAATTTCTGCTTTCGCCAGGGCGACATACTCGTCCTTCTTGCTGTCTTCCTTCTCGAGGAAGATAAAGTAACAGCCAGCATATTCCAGAATATTGTAATCCCTTGGCGGGAGGAGGGGAACGGAGTTCCCGTTATTATGAAGATCAACGGGAGAGGGAAGGGCTGTGATTTCCAGTCTTCCGACCAGGTCCGGAAAGTTGTTCAGCCTTATAGTCAGCTTCCCCGTGTTGTCTTCTCTGATTTTAGTAAAGGCCGTGGGAACTCCCTCGCGAGCGCTCCTGTAGGTGTAGCATTGTGCGAAGGAGAGGGGATCTTGCCCCTCGATGAGGAGCTCCTGTCCGTCGGCGTTCGAAATGAATCTTATTGGCTCCACGATGCGGCTTGTGCTCCCAAAGGGGTAGTGCCCGGTGTAAGTCAGAGCCCCGGTGTAGTCGAGCTCATTAAATCCAGCGAGGGACATTCCAGAAGACGGATTACTGCCCCGCTCTCCGATAATCTGGAATGTTGGTCCCGCGCTAGAAAAAGTGAAAAGTCTTCTTGTTGTATCGTAGGTTACTGTGATTGCGGCAACGCAGGCCACGTTAGCTGCGACTTGCCAGGCCGTTGCGAACTCCGCCGGAGTGTAGCTCCCGGCTGCAATTGTCGCCGTAAGTTGTGTCGTTCCGTTTTCGGAAAAGAGAATAGTATTCTTCCCCTGGGGGACATGAATATAGTTCGGTAAGACTTCGTAGTCGAGCTTGTAAACTTCAAAGGGCCACACTGCGCTTGTCGTCCCGAGGAAAGGAGTCTCGAGGACGAAGGCTGTCGCCGCTGCCGTATGGGAGACAATCTTATAAGCTTCGAGTGTTGTCGGGTTTCTGATGAACCACCCTGCGACAGAGTAAGAGGGAGCGGAAGAGAAAACTCCTGCTGTGCTCCCGTAGGAGACGGAAACTGTTCCCGTGCTGTAGGCTGGACGAACCTCAATAGTGTAAGGATGAGGGGAACGGGCCCAAGGCCAAGTCTCGTCGCAGCTTAGTTCAAAGACTGAAGCTCCAGCGACAAGTTTCCTCTGGACGTCAGAAATGTACTCCGTTACAGAGGTAAGATAAGAGGAGTTTCCGTTAGTCGGCTCTCCGGTCTTCTTCAGTATCCTTGTCACTATGTCTTGTGTCGTTTGGTATTGTGCCACTATTTCCACTCCTCTATCGGGATACTTGCAATGAAACTAAATGTTGTTCCAGTGGTTAAAATAGCATTTGCAAGCAGCTTAGACAGTCCTATTGTAGTTGTCCCGGCCATTCCAAAAGTAATATATGCCACGCTAGGTTCAATAAGAATACTTGGCTTTGATGCGCCTATGGCATCGGTGCTGGCATCTCCGGCGTAGGAGAGTGCCGGAAGCGTAGCAAGTGAGTTGATTGTATTTTCAACGCCATTAAAGCCGAGAGACATTCTCGCCTCTGTGCCCGTCGGCACACC
>JAYSYM010000247.1:0-1692 GCA_043727635.1 Bdellovibrionales bacterium
TAATTCTCTCTCGTGAAACCGCAATTGCGCCGGGCTTTGTCGCAACGGCGACGAATTCTAATGAGAACTCCGACAACTCATCGGTTGCGGTTCCGATAGCTGGAGTCCACTCGAAAGTATTTGTCGAAGAATCAAAGGTAGCGCCAGGAAATTGGCCCAAATTTCTAACTTGAACTGACAACGCGTAGTCGGGAAGGATCACTCGCGCATCGACTTTTACTTCGACCTTTTCACCTTCTTTTACGAGTTTGAAAAGTGCTGCATCTAGCAAAATGTAATCTGCAGGCAGAGTCGGCTTCACCTGTTCTACATCAGGTTTACCTTGGCCTCCCATTCCCTTGGCGTTAGCGAGTGGATCTTGTTTCCAATCGCCGCAACCAATGAGCGAACCCAATGAAACGAAAACTGCTAACTGAAGTAATAAAAGTTTTTTCATTAGCCCTGCCCTGCCCTTCTTAATACAAACGGATAAGTCACTCGAACATCAACGCCGCCTTGAGGAAGTGGAAACTTCCAAGTTTTAAGGCGCATCACAATACAATCTTCAACGATCTTTGACCCCATAGTAGAGCTGTCGATCCCTGCAGCTTTCACCAATCCGTTTCCACCGATTGTGAAGTCAACTGCTACACGCCCGTTCAAACCAGGAGTGCCTTGCAAACCTTGCTCGTAACAAAAACGTACTTGACCGAGGTTGCGATTGATAACTGCTGCGATCATGTCGCGATCAAGCCCACTTTCGACTGTAGCTTCTTGAGCGAGACCTATCGAAGCGTCACCCGCAGCACCAACGAGGCTCAGTTTTCCGTAACCAGCTTGTCCGCCGCCTTTACCTTTAGTTCCGTAGCCACCAGCACCCTGAATATTGCCACCTGCACCAAGTGGCGCAGCTGTAATTCCGCGAGCGTAGAGAGAAGTTTGCACTCCGCCGCTACCTTCTGTGCCACCAAGTCCGGGGCCAACAGTTGTATTTGCCGCTCCGAGATTCAAACCGCCGCGTTGTTTGCTATTGCTAAGTGATCCAAGCGCCGCAAGAGCACCCATGCGTTTTAATGTATTCGTAGTTTTGGTTTTAACGACCTGATCTGGGGTTTGAGATTCTTTATTCATCTGAACTGCGTTCTCGGCCTTTGGCGGAGGAGGAGTCGCTTTAAAAATCTTCACCACTTGTTGCTTCATCTCTTGTTCCATCTCAGCGGTCGGAGTGTCTGGCTGAAGCGAAACTAATTTCATAAGAAGAAGAGAGAACAGGGCAACCACGATCAGTATGGTCTTCCATGCCTTTTTTTCACTTGCATCTTCGTGATGAAGATTTGTTTCGGTAGCGCCGATCGCATCGACAAACTTTAGGTGACCAAGATTTCCGATCTGTAACGGCTTCTTGGTAATATCCGCAAGAGTTATTCGCCCTACTCGCTCGAATGCAATTCCCGACTGCTCAAGAGCATGAGTATTCGAAACTACCTCTAGGCGACGATTGTCAGAACGTCTTACGACGTCAGCAGCCTCGCCGAACCACTGGTAAGCTCGAACAACTTTTCCGTCTAAATCTTCAAGAACTAACCGTCTTTGCTGGTTTTCGGCCGTCGTGTTCATACTAGTAAAGTCCTGATGATTGTTTTATTCGATCTTTAAAATCTGATCTCACGCCAATAAGCGCATCGAGTACTTTGTCATCTTCAACTGTCGTCA
>JAYSYM010000248.1:0-5391 GCA_043727635.1 Bdellovibrionales bacterium
CCCCACGGAAGGCCAAATGCAAAGAGCAACGAGAATAGAACTAAAAAACAAATGCTGAACGTTCCGAAATCAGGCTGTTTAAGAACAATCATAATCGGAATAGCTAAGAATAAAATTCGACCGACCCACTCCCAGCTACCTAAAAACTTTTGGCGTGTAGTGAGTAAAGTTGCGAAAGCCAACGATAGCGAAACTCGAAGTAGTTCTGACGGTTCGAATACAAAACCACCTGGTAAATTTAACCACCGTGCAGCTCCGCCAGCGCGAATGCCCAAACCCGGAACGAAAGTTGCGACAACCCCGAGAGCAGCTCCAATCCAAACTAGAAAGCCGTACTTTTCGATCCACTTCCAAGGCGCCGTTGCCGTCGCCAACATCACGCAGATGCCGAGTAACAAAAAGATAAACTGCCGTTTGAAGAAGAACAGGCCATCGCCTCGCGACTCAGTCGCAAAGATGAAGCTTGAGCTGTAAACTTGGACTAAACCGATCCCCAAAAGAGAGAACAGCGCTAATAGAAGACTTTTATCTAATCTCGACACCGATGTAAGCCTTTGTTGAGTTGATTAGGGTTCCATTTTAGCTAGGAGTTTCCACTCCTTGTAAGAACCAAAATCTAATCCTAGACGAAGGGCTACCCCTATTAGGCGGTTCCAAAGCGAAACTCCCTCTAAAAAAATTCCCCTATGATGTGAACTTTTCTAAAGGGACCTCGACTTAACCCACTAGGAGGTGTAATTACTGACGCTTCTTGAAGGAGTTTTTATGAAGACTGATTTCGGTGCTATTCGCGAAGAGTTACAAAAGTTGACAGACGTTGAGTATCTGAAAAAGGAATTGAGCCGCGCGGCCAAAGAAATCAGAAACTTCGACATCGATAAGATGAACGTTAGCCCAGAGGCTAAAGCAAAATTGCACAAGCTTGAAAAGCGTTTCAAAGAAGCTGTTAAAAAACTTCGCGTAATGGAAAAACAAGTCGACGCCGAAGTGAACAAGTACATTGTGATTCTTAAGAAGTTCAGAGCTAAGGCAGCGGCTAAGACTACAAAAAAGAAGGCTTCAAAGAAAACAGCGCGCAAGGCCGCTAAAAAGAAATAGTCCTCGACCTTCTTGGTATCTTGCCTTCTTGCCATCGCTCATTCCCGAAGCTACGCTTTTGGAATGAGCGATACCCACCAAATCAAGACCATCAAATTTCAGCCGGGCGAATACCTTTTTAGAGAAGGTGAGCAAAGCTACCACTTCTACATCATTCAAAGTGGCGAAGTTGAGATCTTCAAAAATGGTCCGAATCACAGCAAAATTCCACTCGCAATAGTTGAAGGCGGCAATTCAGTCGGAGAATTTGCGATGATTGATCGCGCTCCCCGATCTGCTTCGGCTCAGGCCTTAACACAAGTTGAAGCTGCATTAATCAGCGAAACCGCTTACCAAGAGCTGTTTTCGGAACTTCCCGAGTGGGCTGTGGCAGTAATGCGGGCAATGGTTGACCGCCTTCGCAAGACAAATGAAATCCTGCGCCAATCAGGCAGCATAGATCAAAAGCTCCAGGACCGCATTTCTAACGCTCAGTTTGATCCTGACGCAGATACGGTCATCGAAGAGAACGTCACGCTCAAGAAATACTAAACCCTTTCTGTGAGCAGAAACCCTGGTTTTTAGGCCCCTCGAATGCTACGTTTTTCTCAATCAAAGCCCTACAAAAGAGAGAGCTCATGTTTGAGAATCGAAGCGAGTTCGTCCACCGCCACATCGGACCAAATTCTTCTGAAATGAATCAAATGCTCAGTGCCCTTAAGTGCAAGTCACTTGATGAGCTGATCGATAAAACTGTTCCAGCTGACATTCGAATGAAGAAGCCACTCGATCTTCCTCCGGCAATGCCAGAAGCCGAGATGCTTGTTTATGCTTGGGAGCTTGCCTGCCGGAATAAGATGATGAAGTCATTTATCGGAATGGGTTACAACGGAACCTACACGCCGACAGTTATTCTCAGAAACATTTTAGAGAATCCAGGTTGGTACACTGCTTACACTCCTTACCAGGCTGAAATTGCACAAGGTCGCCTCGAAGCACTTTTGAATTTCCAAACTTTGATTATGGAAATGACTGCAATGCCGATCGCAAACGCTTCACTTCTTGATGAAGGAACTGCGGCCGCTGAGGCGATGGCACTTTGCTATCACCATGAAGCTAAAAAAGGCGCGAAGACTATTTTCGTTTCGCAAGACACTCATCCGCAAACAATTGAAGTTTTAAATACTCGAGCTGAGCCACTCGGAATTAATATTCAAGTCGGAGATCACACAAAGTTTGATCCTGCACAAGCGCCAGACGTATTTGCAGTTTTAGTTCAATATCCGACGAGCAGCGGACAGATATTTGATTACGAAAAATTCGTTACGACCGCTAAAGCTAATAAGGTACTTACGATTGCAGCGGCTGATCTTTTGGCACTTGCGCTTCTCAAGCCACCAGGAGAATTTGGTGTTGATGTTGTCATTGGAACCACTCAGCGCTTTGGCGTTCCGATGGGTTTCGGTGGTCCGCACGCTGCTTACATGGCAACTCGCGATGAATTCAAACGTTCAATACCCGGACGCATCGTTGGTGTTTCAATCGACATGTACGAAAAACCTGCGCTTCGCTTAGCTCTTCAAACTCGTGAGCAACATATCCGCCGCGAAAAGGCGACAAGCAACATTTGTACAGCTCAAGTACTGTTAGCGGTAATGGCAGGCATGTATGCAGTTTATCACGGGCCAGAAGGTCTGAAGATGATTGCTTCGCGTGTTCATAGAACTGCGCAGGCTTTAGGAGACGGACTCAAGAAGCTAGGATTTAAACTTTCTGGCGAGTCGTTCTTCGACACTGTTACAGTTGAAAGCTCTTCTGTCGACGCCATCATAAAAGCTGCAGCTGATCGCGGAATGAATCTTCGAAAACTTTCTTCGAATCTGATTTCGATCGCTCTCGATGAAACAACTTCTCCGCAAGATGTAGAAAGTTTGTGGACCGCATTTGCATCGACAACGTCTGCAAAAACTTCTTCGCTGCGCTTCAATGATTTCGAGAGTCAGGTAAAAGAAAATATTCCTCCTAACCTAAAACGAACTTCGCAATTCTTGAAACAAAAAGTTTTCAATGTTTACCACTCTGAGACTGAAATGCTTCGATATCTTCACCGCTTGCAGGGTAAAGATCTGTCGCTGACCCATTCGATGATCCCACTCGGATCATGCACAATGAAACTCAATTCAACTTCCGAGATGATTCCAGTTACATGGCCTGAATTTGCGAACGTACATCCGTTTGCGCCAATGGACCAAGCCCAAGGCTCTCTACAAATTATTCGCGAGCTTGAAGGCATGCTATCTGAAGTGACAGGCTTCGCGGCAGTTAGCCTTCAGCCGAACGCAGGCTCTCAAGGTGAGTACGCAGGACTTCTCGCAATTCGCAAATACCATCAGTCAAAAGGCCAAGCTCATCGAAATATCTGCTTGATTCCAAGTTCAGCTCACGGAACTAATCCGGCAAGTGCGGTGATGGCTGGAATGAAAGTCGTTGTGGTTGCTTGTGACACTGAAGGAAACATCGACGTAAAAGATTTAAAAGCAAAAGCTGAACAACACAAAAACGATTTATCAGCGCTCATGGTCACCTACCCGTCTACTCACGGAGTATTCGAAGAGAGCATCAAAGAAATCTGTGATGTTGTCCACGCGGCTAGTGGCCAAGTTTACATGGACGGCGCAAACTTCAATGCACTCGTCGGATTATGCCGCCCTGGTGAATTCGGACCTGACGTCTGTCACTTAAATCTTCATAAGACGTTTTGTATTCCACACGGTGGCGGCGGCCCTGGCGTCGGCCCCATTGGTGTTCGCGAACACTTGAAAGCATTCTTACCTGGGCACAGCCTTGCAAAAGGTTCTGATCTTCCCACTGCACAGACTGCTGTGTCGGCAGCACCGTGGGGTTCAGCAGGAATTCTTTGTATCTCATGGGCGTACATCAAAATGATGGGTCGTGATGGATTAAAGCTCGCAACTCAAGTTGCGATTCTAAATGCGAACTACATGGCCGACCGCTTGAAGTCGCACTACCCCGTTCTTTACAAAGGTAAGAATGGAATGGTCGCTCACGAATGTATTTTAGATCTTCGCGGTTTAACTGCGGCAAGTGGTGTCACAGTTGAAGATGTCGCAAAACGTTTAATGGACTACGGCTTCCATGCGCCAACGATGTCTTGGCCAGTCACTGGCACCTTAATGGTAGAGCCGACGGAATCTGAATCAAAAGCAGAACTTGATCGATTCTGTGATGCGATGATCGCTATTCGCGAAGAAATCAAAGAAGTTGAGACAGGCAGGCAGCCAAAAGATATCAACGTTCTTAAGCGCGCACCTCACACATCAAGTGATGTGATTCAGTCGAACTGGGATCGTCCGTACACTCGCGAGAAGGCTGCCTTCCCGCTTCAGTATGTTCGAGACAATAAGTTTTGGCCTGCGGTAGGACGTATCAACAATCCACATGGTGATAAAAATTTGGTTTGCTCTTGCGAACCGTTAGAAAGCTATCAATAAATTTTTTAGGAGGCTGTTGTGAAATTTTTAAGTGCACTAACTCTCGGATTGCTTTTTACTATCGCTGCACAGGCTGAACCAAAAACTTGTCGTGAAGTTTATAATCTAGGAATGGAGCTAGGCTGCTCATTCTCTAAAGCCGATCAAAACGACAATACTTCTTCACCAGGCGCAACTCCAAAAGACGACAACTTTACGGTTCGATCTACCTTCGGTCCTACGGCTTGCAAAACTCAGGAACTCGCAAAAGAAATGGTTCGTGATCTGAAAGCTGAGTGCAATGGCTGGTTAAAAGAACGTAAAGCTGATCTAGGAACTAAGTATCAAACCGGCACCTGTAATGAAGAGTGCAGTGATTGCACCATGGGCCTTAAGCGCTGTTCAGTTAATGGTGTAGCTCACTACGCAAAGTAACTTGTGTCTTCTTGTCACGAGAGTGTACGAAGCTAAATTTGACGAGCTCACTATCCAAACCTAAAATAAGTTAACAAGGAATGGGGGGTGTTTTCATGAGAACAGAAATCCACTTCAAAGATATGGAGCGGTCTGAGGCCCTAGAGTCGTTCGCCCTGGACAAAATCGAGCCACTTTGTAATTACCTGCATCGAGCCGACTGTCATATTTTAGTGTGGCTAGTTTCGGTTAATTCGAAATTTGCTTCCGGCACGCCAGAATATAAATGTGAAATCGAAGTTAGATATCCACCTAAGCATGACGTTTTCGTAGCAAAGACTGCTGAAGATATGTACGAAGCAATCAATCAGGCCGCGCATGCAATGCAAGTTCTCCTTCGCAATCGCGC
>JAYSYM010000249.1:0-1688 GCA_043727635.1 Bdellovibrionales bacterium
AGTTCAGATACTCTGCCGTCGCGAGACGCTGGAGCAATGTAGTGACCCGACTCTTCGAGTGCAGACATGTAATTGATGTCTTTTGAAACTGCCGCTGTTTCAACTTTACGGTACGGAGTCTCGATGAATCCGTAGTTGTTGATTCGCGCGTAAGTTGCAAGAGAGGCGATCAACCCGATGTTTGGACCTTCCGGAGTTTCAATCGGACAAATACGGCCGTAGTGAGTTGGGTGAACGTCACGAACTTCGAAGCCCGCGCGATCACGAGTCAAACCACCAGGTCCCAATGCAGATAAACGACGCTTGTGCGTGATTTCTG
This sequence comes from Bdellovibrionales bacterium, assembly GCA_043727635.1. Taxonomy (GTDB): domain Bacteria; phylum Bdellovibrionota; class Bdellovibrionia; order Bdellovibrionales; family JAMPXM01; genus JAYSYM01. Next base: position 320 of record JAYSYM010000249.1, read on the forward strand.
AAAGTGGGTTCGTTTGATCCATGAACTGAGATAGCTGAGATGAACCGAAGAATTCTTTAACAACAGCGTTCACAGGTTTAGCGTTAACTAAATCGTGAGGCATCATCGTTTCAAGATCTTGTAAGCTCATACGTTCGCGAATTGCGCGTTCCATACGAACTAGACCGATGCGGTATTGGTTTTCTAGTAATTCTCCCACTGAACGAACGCGACGGTTACCAAGGTGATCGATATCATCGATAACACCGCGACCGTTTTTGAGATCGATCAATGTTTTAACAACTGAGAGAATGTCTTTCTTTGTCAACGTTCTGTGATCAACCGGCGTTTCTTCGAATGGAATCGAGAAGCGGTGATTGATTTTCAAACGACCAACTTCTGAAAGATCATAAGTTTCTGGGTCGAAGAATAAACGTTTAAAGAAGATATCTGATGCTTCTGGAGTTGGTGGCTCGCCTGGGCGCAAACGCTTGTAGATTTCGATCAACGACTCTTCAGCCGTATTCACTTTATCAACAAGGAGAGTGTTGCGGAGGTAAGGACCTACTGAAAGACCATCAAAGAAGATCAAGTGGAACTCTGTGATACCAGCTGCCATCGCACGCTCAATAGCGTCTCGAGTTACTTCAGCGTTAGCATCAGCAATGATCTCACCAGTTTCTTCGTCGATGATAGGCTTAGCGATAACTTTGCCTTCAAGTTCTTCGATCGAAACTTCTACTTCTTTTAGGTTCAACGCAGTCACGCGTTTTACAACAGCGCGAGTGATACGACGACCAGACTTCACAAGCACTTCGCCTGAAGCTGGATCAACGATATCAGAAAGTGCACGCTGACCAGCGATGCGCTCGATATCTAGATCACGGTAAAGTTTGCCTTTGCGAGCAGTTACTTTATCGAGGTCATAGAAGTGTTGAAGAAGGTGCTCAACTGAATAGCCGAGAGCCTTAAGAAGAATTGTAACTGGGAACTTACGACGGCGATCGATTCGAACGTAGATCAAATCTTTTTGATCGAATTCGAAATCGAGCCACGACCCGCGATATGGAATTACACGAGCAGAGTAAATTAATTTTCCTGAAGCGTTGTTCTTACCACCATCGTGATCGAAGAACACACCAGGTGAACGGTGCAACTGGCTCACTACAACGCGCTCTGTTCCATTGATAATGAACGAGCCGTTGGCAGTCATGAGAGGAATTTCGCCAAGATACACTTCTTGTTCTTTTACATCGCGAATGCTGCGTGCATCAGTTTCTTCATCAACATCGAAAACAATTAAACGCAAAGTCACTTTGAGTGGGGACGCGAACGTCATTCCACGCTGACGACATTCGTCGACATCGTACTTCGCAGGTTCTAGCGTGTA
>JAYSYM010000250.1:0-1686 GCA_043727635.1 Bdellovibrionales bacterium
CGATCTGCTCTTCGTTTCGGACAAACCGGCCTTTTGCTTGATGTAAATTTGACGTCTTCATTGATCCAATGCAGACTTAATTTATGCCGTTATTTCGTAGAGTTGCAGCAACAAGATTAGTTACGGTTCTGATTTGTTTTGCGGTGTTTTCGCTGTTCGCTCAGCAAGCCCAAACCCAGACTTTAGAACAGTCCGCTCAATACGTCTCGAAAGTCGATGAAGCTCTCACGATTCGCAAAGTTGCCGTACTACCCGCAACAGATAATCTTCAAGGCATTTACTCTCGCCCACTCGAATCGCATCTCAACACTCTCATAAAAAATTATCATCAGTGGGACTTAGTCGAAACTAGCGTCGACGGAAAACCACTGACATCTGCAGAGATCGAAGAAAAGCCTGCCGAAGTTTTGAAGTACAGTAAAGGAATTGAATCGGATGCGTTGATCGCAACGAATATCAACAAAACTCCTCTCGGAATTTCGATCAAGCTAAGTTTGCTGACCCGTGCTGATGGAAAACTTTTGCTTCAAGAAACTCTTGCTGATTATCCAAAGTTTGAACTTCCAGATCTTAAGCAGCAACTCGAAGTTTTGTTCAGAAAGCTCGTTGGCAAAATGCCGTATAGTGGCTTGGTCTTAAGCCGAAAACAAAACACTGTTACGCTGAATCTTGGCCGCACCGAAGGCATTGTGAAAGATCAGACGGTGTCTGTGATTCAAATTATTAAAGTGACTCGTCATCCGAAATTTAATTTTTTGATTAGCACTGACAAAGAAATTCTCGGGAAAATTAAAATTCTAAAGGTCGAAGACACGTTAAGCTTTGGCGCTATCGTTAGCGAAAAAGAGCGTGGCGCGATTAAGCGTTTCGCAAAAGTGTCTGGTTTAGATTTCGTTGAGTACAACGCTCCGGCAGAACTCGGCAGCCAAGCTGTGAGTTTAGAAGATCGCACTGACTCGGGAGTTTCGTTCGGAAAAAATCCTGGCGAATGGATTCCCGCAGAGCCGCCAGCGTTTGGACAAGTCGGAATTAAATTAGGATTCGGCAGTTATAGAAGCAGCGTGAGCCTTGATACCGGAAATTTATCGTCATCAAGTTCGCTCTACCCGAGCATCGCTGTTTTTGGCGAAGTTTGGCTTAACCCAACTTGGATTGTTCGCGCTGACATTTTTCAGGGGATTGCATCAAGCACGAATCCTCGCACGGGCTCAACGCCTAACGAACTCAACAATCAAATCAGCAAATACTCGTTGGCCATCGGCCACAACTTTTTACTTCATGACGATTTCTTCGGCCCGAAAATTCAGCTTCGCGGGGGTATTAGCTCGTACCGCGCCTATGTCGACAACACTACTCCATTAGCATTCACGACTACGAACTATTCAGGTTTAGTTGTCGGAGTGACTGGCTCATTACCGATTACCAAAGATAAGCGCTGGAGCCTTGGTGCCGGCATGAACATGACTTTCTTAACTCGCTTAACTGAAACTCCGGAAAAGTCAGGAAATTCTTCGAAAAATTCGATCACTGATTTCAACGTTTACGGCGAACACCGTATTCGCCCCAATTTGAACGTCATTGCCGGAATGGACTTCTGGCTCTATAGCACCAACTTTAGCGGCGGCGGCCGCTCTAATGGCGAAGTAGCGTCGTCTTTAAGCCAACGCCACACAATCCTCAACGCCG
>JAYSYM010000251.1:0-5330 GCA_043727635.1 Bdellovibrionales bacterium
CGCATGCACCAACAAGGAAAGCCAACTTCAACAAATCCAATCGCATCTATTTTCGCATGGACTCGCGGCCTTGCATTCCGCGGTGAACTTGACGGAAACAAAGACTTGATCAACTTCGCAAACAAGCTCGAAGAAGTTTGCGTTCAAACAGTTGAGTCCGGAAAAATGACGAAGGATCTTGCGGTCCTCGCGTTCGGCGACAAGGTCACCCCAGATCAGTACATGAACACTGAACCGTTTTTAGACTTACTGGACTCAAATCTACGGAAAGCGCTTACATGATTAAAGATCAGCGACTATTAGAAGTAATGGAAAAGTTCGAACGCGACATCAACGACGGCGAACTACTCCCCGAGATCAAAGAAATGCTACCAAGAGTTCTCACTGTCGGTGAGTTGATGGAGATGTTGAAAGAGATTGATCCATCTCTCCCCGTCGAACTAGAAATTGCGGACGATGTCACCAGCGGTGGCGGCCTAATCACCTCTGCATTTTACGCAATGGCTGTTGATGAGCAGGTCTATGAGGACCGGAAAGTTTTATCAATCAGTGCTTCTCACCCGCATGTGTGGGAAGCCTACAAGGCCGAGATCTTAACAGCGCTTCAGTAGCGCTTGATAATTTCGAGCGCAGCAAACAGCGAAATAACGAACAATACTACGGAGCAGTTGTAGTAAACCGAAGCAAGGCTGCTTTTCGTGATCTCTACTTCGAGCTCTGTCTCCAGCGTTTCAGTAATCAAGTTTGAATTTCGCTTTAATTTTTCTGCGGGCAATAATATTGATAGCCATCCGGAGCCATAACCGTGCCCAACTAAAACCGTAAACTTTCGGTCTTCAACCAACCACTCGACTATGACTTCCGCTCGCTCTATCTCAAAAACTTTTGAGAATGAATACCAAGATCTTGAAAAAACCTTCCAACCGATTAGCTGAGGCATTCGAGAAATAATTTTGAGCAGCTCCGATTGGACAGCACTCTCGAAGAGAGAGCTGCCATCAAGCTCGAAAAACTTAGTTGATTTTTAGAGCAGCGCCGCCAGCGGCGTTTTTCGAAATCACAACTTTCCATTGGAAATAGCGCGCGAAGGCGCCCCACGGATAATATCCCATCGAAAATGCGCGTTCAGTTTTATCATCTTCGAACGCGTCGTCTTTATCGAAAGTGAGCGTTACGAAAGTTTCTGTCGGAGTAGCTTTGTACTCAACTTCTTCTCCATCTCCAGAAACGCTCACCCATACAAATTCAGGATTCACTGAAAGTACTTTTAAAACTTTATTCGTGCATGAAGCAACAAACGTACGGAACGTGAAGCTCACATGGCTCGTTGTCTCGCTCGCCTTCTTGATATCGTACACAGTGCTGACGTACGGATAGTCGTGCTTCATGCAGTCGGCAATCAACCGAGCTGTGACAACCGCAGTAGTCTCATCCGAGTTTTTTGCTTGAGAGTTGATCGAGAAAAGACAGACCGAAAGTAGCGCGATAATTAATTTCATAAGATGGGTCTAAAGGTTTCGCATAGAGACCACAACTAACTCTTCAATCTTGAGAAAGATTTCACAATAAGATTACTTCAACTTGTTAAGTGTAGGAACGAGCAAAACTGTAAGTGGTGGCCAGAGACGGGGTCGAACCGCCGACACGCGGATTTTCAATCCGCTGCTCTACCAACTGAGCTACCTGGCCACTTCAGGAAAACTAATAGGAAATATGGTCTTAGCGGCGAGCAGCCTAAGCTGTCAAAAGAAAACCCGGCCAAAACCCGTTAAGAGAACGCCTAAGCCTTAAGCGCCTGCTCCAAATCGCGAATAATGTCGTCTAAGTCCTCAATTCCGACGCTTAAGCGAATCATCGTATCGTCGATCCCGAGTTCCTTTCGCTTATCAGCCGGAATGCTCGCATGAGTCATGATTGCCGGATGATTGATGAGCGACTCAACACCACCCAAGCTCTCAGCTAACGAGAACACTTTCACGTTCTCGAGCATCTTGCGTGAAGCATCGATTCCGCCCTTGATGTAAATCGTTACCATTCCACCAAAGCCATGCATTTGCTCTTTAGCCAAAGCGTGCTGCGGGTGCGACGGCAAACCAGGATACAAAACGCGTTCAATTTTGGGATGCTTTGATAGGTACTCAGCAACTGCGCGACCATTTTTCTCGTGAGCCTGCATTCGCACAGCTAATGTCTTTAGACTTCGCATGCAGAGGTAAGCATCAAATGGCGAAGCAACGGCACCGATCGATTTAACAAGTAAAGTGTACTTTGTGATCAGCTCGTCATTTGAAGTGATCACCGCACCACCAATGACGTCTGAGTGCCCACCGACATATTTAGTTGTCGAGTGAACAACCACGTCAGCCCCAAGCTCCAGGGGACGTTGGAAATATGGACTCATAAAAGTGTTATCAACAACACTGATAATGTTTTTTGCGCGAGCTGCTTTTGAAACCGCACGAATATCAACGAGCTTCAAAGAAGGATTGGTCGGAGTCTCGATCCAAACCATTTTCGTATTTGGCTTAATCGCATTTACGAAGTTTTCAGTCTTCGTCATATCCACATAGGTAAATTCGATTCCCATGTGCTTCATCACTTGTTCAAACAAACGGAAAGTTCCGCCATAGAGATCATCACCAGCAACAACGTGATCGCCAGTTTTTAATAAATGAATTGTTGTCGCTTCGGCAGCACACCCTGAACCAAATGCGAAAGCACGTTTGCCGCCCTCAAGTGAAGCTAAGCAATCTTCATACGCTCTGCGAGTTGGATTGTTCCCCCGAGCGTAGTCATAACCTTTATGAACACCAGGTGATGTTTGCACGAACGTCGAAGATAAAGTGATGGGAGTCATGATCGCGCCCGTCAAAGGATCCGGTTGTTGGCCAGCGTGAATCGCGCGCGTGCTAAATCCGAAATTTTTCCAGTCCATCATCTTCGTAATCCTTAATCCATTAACTTATTGGTGCGCATCCACTCATCGTTGAATGCTTTAGATAGGTAGCTACGTCCGCTATCTGGGAACATAACTAAAATTCTCGACGGGTTTTTTAGTTTTTTCGTGTACTGAATCGCCGCTGCAAGCGAGGCACCCGAAGATGGACCGATTAACAAACCTTCTTGGCGAGTTACATCGCGAGCACATTTGAATGCATCAGCGTCAGTTACTTGCTCGAAGTCATCCATGTATTGGAAGTGAACGTTCTCAGGCATCATATCTTCACCGATGCCTTCAACTAAGTACGGACCGGGAGGTGTCGTGATTTTTCCGTCATAGTACATTTCTTTTAAAATGCTTCCGAACGGATCAGCGCAGACGATTTTGATATTTGGATTTTTCTCTTTCAAGTAGCGACCAACACCAGAGATTGTTCCGCCGGTTCCTGCACCGTTCACGAAAACGTCGATCTTGCCTTGCATCTGCTCCCAGATCTCAGGACCTGTGACTTCATAGTGGACCTGCGCATTGGCCGGATTGTGATACTGATTCGTTAAGTAGCCACCAGGAGCTTCTTTTGCTAATCGCTCAGCAACTTTGTAATGGCAGTTCGGATCAGTTGGCTCAAGACCAGATGGAGTCATCACAACTTTTGCGCCGTAAGCTCGTAAGATTGCGCGTTTTTCTTCGCTGATCTTCTCCGGCATCACGAAAATGCATTTGTAACCCTTGATCGCAGCAACGATTGCCAAACCCACTCCGGTATTACCAGAAGTTGCTTCAACGAGAGTTCCGCCAGGTTTTAATTTTCCGGATTTTTCGGCTTCTTCGATAATCGCAAGTGCGATGCGATCTTTTACGCTTCCACCAGGATTAAAAAACTCAACCTTCCCAAAAAAAGTATGCGGTCCTTTCGGGACCGCAGAGTTGAGCTGGATGATCGGAGTGTGACCGATCGATTCAATTACATTCTTAAAGACTCGGCTCATCTGTTTTTCCACCGTCTCGAACTTTTGGTTTCATCTCTCTGCGAGTTTGCAAGTAGCTCAACACAGAGCTCAATTGCTCAACAGGATCAGTGGTGTAACTTAAGCCCGCACTTCTCATGTACGTTTGTACTTGAGACTGATTTGGCTTTGTTTTCATGAGTTCGTCGACAAGTCGTTCAAGGTCTGCGATCTGATCTACTTTCATGGTTACCCCTGCTGCATAAGCCTGATGTTGTTGCTTATTTGGGTATACCTTTGAGGAGTAGCTGGTTCAATCCCTAAAGTCGGCATCCCGTAGAAGCCTATTCTGGCCTGGATTTAGCGACAAAACCATTTCGCCTTCTTCTCGAGAACGCTTATATTTGATTCGGTAGTTTCCGGGCGGGAGATTATTAAGAGTGATGGGAGCATAACCCTTCGATTTTCCGTTCACCGACACTTCCGTCCACGCGTGAGTTCGAATCAATAGACTTGCCGGCTTCTCTGGCTTCAGGTCTGCCGCTTTTAGTGGCTCACTCAACAGATTTTGCGCCGGAAAAATAACCGCTGTTACAATCAGTGCAAGCGCAGTTTTAATCGGATCCGCGAAAGCGGATCGGCTCTTTCTCGAAATGATCGCAGTTCCGACCGAGCTCGCTTGACGTGACAACAACTCCGAAACCATTAACGCAATAGATGCTTTTGATTGAGGTAATTCGAGAAATTCATCGCAACTCGTGATTTCAGCCGCGCGCTTCAGCGCCTCCTCTTTATTCCCCGGGAGAAATCGAAACTGCGTTCGTAAATCGCAAGCGATCAAACACCAACTCGCCAAATCACTTTCAAGTCCCGCGCGCTCACCTTGCCAAATTTGCGTCGATATATAAGGAAGCGAGCCAATTAACTCTGAAGCGCTAGCAAACGAACCAAAATCGATAAGCTTCACATTACCTGAACGCGAAATAAGAATGTTTTTTGGATTCAGATCACCATGCGCACAGCCGGCGGCGTTGATTGCATGAAGTCCTGAATAAACTTGCGCCCCTATTTGAGATATCTCGCTATCGTTTAGCTGAAACTTTTGACCGAGCTCAAAAAGTGTTACGCCATCGATGAGCTCAAGGATAATTCCGGGACCTTCTTCAAAAGATTCGTGTCCGAGGACCCGGACACAGTTCGGCGAGTTCACACGACGCAAAGTTTCGAACTCATTTTGTAACCACGAGACTGAATTCTCAGACTTCAGAATCTTGACTGCGACTCGTTCACTTTGAATTCCAGATGAGTTTGATCTCACTGCTTCATAGACAGTGCTGCTGAGTCCCTCGCCGAGACACCGGTTGAATTGATATTCAGAATTAACTATCTTCTTTGTTTTCAGCACACGCTCATCTCCGAAAATCGAATGCTTACTTCAAGAA
>JAYSYM010000252.1:0-5323 GCA_043727635.1 Bdellovibrionales bacterium
GATGCCTCTAAATGACTTCAGGCGACCAGCTTTGTCTGCTGGCGACTGATCACCCTCGCGTGCCTTACGTAAGTCAGCAATCTTTGTCGGCTTGAAATCGCGATCAATGTTTACGTTTCTGAGATGGAAGCCATTTTTGTTGGCGCCGACGATGAAGTTTTTCAAACCCTTCACTCCATTATCGAGATAGATCGGAATGCTTAGTCCAACAGGACCACAGCTACCTGGATAAGCTCCGGTCACTTTATTTACTTCGTCGTCAGTCAGCATCAGCGGTTCAGTCGCCATGCCGAGCAGATTTTTAAGTTTTATCGGATTTAAGTCGTCAGCACCGCGAAGGCAAATTGCGACAGCTTTTAACTCTTTGTCTTGCGCGTTGGTTCCGTCGTTTGCTGAGAAATAAAGAGTCTTCACTAGCTCACGCTCGGGAATGCTAAGTGCTTTCGAGAGTGTTGAGATTTGTTTGAGACCTTTTGTTTCGAACTCTTCCATCGCTTTAGGAGCGTCGTTTGAAACATGTGGTTCTGCATCGACAGCCGGACATACTTCGATATTGGCTGCGAAATCGGTTTTATCGCAGACCATGAGTTGATCTTCACCGGCTTCAGCTAAAACTTGGAACTCGTGAGTTTTGCTTCCGCCAATTGCTCCCGCGTCAGCTTGGACAATTCGAAAATTTAAACCGAGTCGCGTAAAAATGGCTTTGTAGGCGTCGTACATCGCATCGTAGCTCTTAAGTGCACCCTGCTCATCAATATCGAAGCTGTAAGCATCTTTCATGATGAACTCGCGACCGCGCATTAGCCCAAAGCGAGGGCGAGTCTCGTCGCGATACTTAGTCTGAATCTGATAAAGATTCTGTGGCATGCTTCGATAACTTTTTAAATTGTGGCGAACGTAATCGGTGATCACTTCTTCGTGTGTAGCACCGAGACAAAATTCATGATCGTTTCTATTTTTAAACTTTAAGAGCCCAGCACCCATCTTTGTCCATCGACCAGTCTCTTTCCAGAGTTCGGCTGGCTGAACCATCGGCATAAGCACTTCTTGGCAACCGCGCTTTTCAAGTTCTTCGCGGACAATTTGTTCAAACTTGCGAATTGCGCGAAGCGCGAGAGTTCCGTAAGTGTAAATTCCTGGCGCAACTTTTTTTATCATTCCCGCGCGAACCATAAGTTGGTGGCTTGGAATTTCAGCGTCAGTTGGCGCCTCTTTGAGAGTGAATAAGAACGATTTTGACCATTTCATTGCTGTTACCCTTTGCTAACCTTTAGTTAGACTATGTCCTCAACGTCGATGCCGTAGCTTTTGATTTTGCGATGTAAGTAACTTCTCTCGAGGCCGATGACTTCAGCGGTCTTTGAGATGTTACCTTTATTCTCTGCGATTTTTTTAAGTAAATATTCTCTTTCGAACTTTGCGCGGGCTTCGCGGAAAGTTGAAAGTTCCTCGAGAGCGGTGTCTTTGCTGCCACCTACTTCTGGCAGCCCTGCGAAGCGAAGGTCGTGGACATCGACGTATTCGCCAGGAGTCAGAATGTAGATTCGCTCAATGAAGTTTCTTAGTTCGCGAACGTTCCCTGGCCAAGTGTGCGTACGAAGACGCTGAGTTGCTGGCTCAGAGAAGTTCTTGCGGCGATAACCACCCTCTCGCGCGAACTGCTCTGAGAAGTGAGTGACTAGCGAAGCAACGTCTTCCCCTCGCTCTCGCAATGGAGGAACGTGGAACGGAATCACATTTAAGCGATAGTAAAGGTCTTCTCGGAAGCGACCTTCTTTAATTTCGACTTGTAAATCTTTGTTAGTAGCCGCGATCACGCGAACATCAACTTCGATTAAATCTTCTCCGCCGACGCGGGTGAATCTTCGCTCTTGGAGTATGCGCAAAATTTTTGCTTGAGTTTTTAAACTCATGTCAGCGATTTCATCTAAAAAGAGAGTCCCGCCGTTAGCTAAATCGAATTTTCCGCGCTTTGATTTATCAGCACCGGTGAAAGCACCTTTTTCGTAGCCAAAAAGTTCGCTTTCAATGAGGTCTTCGGGGATAGCCGCGCAATTAACTTCGACGAAGGGTCTGCCTGCACGGGGACTCAAGTAGTGGATGTTTTGTGCCACGAGTTCTTTGCCCGTACCATTTTCGCCTGTGATCAGAACCCAAGAGCCACTGTTTGCTACGCGTGCGATCATCTGTTTCATCGCCATCATTTTCTCGGACTCACCGATCAAGGCGATGTTTCTTCTCAGACGATTGAGTAGCGCGTTTTTCTCGCCTCGCTCGTTCTGGAAGTTTGCGATGTTGTGAAGGAGAATTGAGATCTTGTCGATCGACAGTGGCTTCTCAACGAAATCCCAAGCGCCAAGCTTCGTCGCCTTCACAGCTGTTTCAATTGTCCCATGGCCTGACATGATAATGAATTCTGTCGCTGGGTATTTAGGGCGTGCTTCTCTAAGAACGTCGATTCCATCGAGTTTTCCTGGCATCCAGATATCGAGAAGGACAGCATTTGGACGAAACTCTTCGATCGCAGCTAAACCTTCTTCGCCGCTCTTCGCCACACGCACGGGGTAGCCGTCGTCAGTGAGAGATGCATTGAGCACTTCTCGAATTGGGGCTTCGTCATCAATGACGAGAATTTTCATTTTATCCATTTGAGAACTCCTGATTGCTTGCAACAACTACTGTGACATTCACAGGAAGCTCAACGACGATCTTCGTTCCTTGAGGTTCGTTGCTTAAAGCGCGAATGAAACCATTATGATCTTCAACGATACGACGCACAATCGCTAGGCCAAGTCCGGTCCCGTGTTCTTTTGTGCTGAAGTAAGGCTCAAAAATTCGGGAGCGATTTGACTCAGGAATACCCACTCCGTTGTCCAAGATCGCGATCTGCGCAATTTTTAAAACTTTATCATAGTGAGTTCGGATCGACACCCGAGCTGCTCGTTTTTGCCCGTCATTTTCGTGCACAGCAGCGATCGCGTTGTCGAGGAGGTTAATCAGCGCTCGCTTTATCTGCTCTGGGTCAAACTTGAAGTCAGGAAGAGTCTGGTCACCTTCAAATGAGAACTGAATTTCCTTATGCCCGGTCTGGAATAAGAACAAAGATTCTTCGATTGTTTTGTTGAGGGAACCACTGATCGGCTGAGCCTGCGGCAGTCTTGCGAACTGGCTGAACTCGTTAACCAGGTTCTTGAGTTCGTCAGTTTGCTTGATGATCATGTTGATGCAGCTTGAAAACGCAGGGTCCTTGATTTCGCCGCCAAATTTTTTCTCTAGGCGCTGAGCTGAAAGTTTAATTGGAGTAAGTGGATTCTTAATCTCGTGCGCGATTCTTCTTGCAACCTCGGTCCATGCAGCTGCACGTTGCGCCGCTACCAAGGGCGTTAGATCATCGAATACTACGACTGAGCCTAAGTCGTTGCCTTTATCATCAAGCAACAAAGACACGTTCATCTGAAGCGGAACAGTGCGAGCGCCAAGGTCGACGCGAATTTCTTGCTGCTTACTCACAGTCTTTGTCTGATGCATCTCCTTGAGAGTTGCTCGAAAGATCGAATAGTATTTCTCATCGACTACCGTACGGATATGCCGGCCGACGTAACGATCAGGATCTACGTTAAGGAGTTGGCCTGCGTGACGATTAATCGTTGTGACGTTGCCATGCTGATCGACTGAAATCACGCCGGTGGTGACACTCGAGAGCACAACTTGAACATAACGACTATGCTCGTCGAGTCGCTCGAGAGTGTCGGTCATGTTTTTGTTCGCAAAAAGAACCTCGCGCTTTGAGCGATCAAGATTTGCGATCATCTGGTTGAAGTTCTCGATGAGTTGGTTAATTTCGCTGCTCCCCGAAACGATTGCTACCGGCTGATAGTCCCCTTGCGAGATTCTTCGGGACGCAAGACCTAGCGATTCGAGCGGAATCGAGAGTTGTCGAGCTAGATAAAATCCGAACCAAGTCGCACACATCAAGATCACGAGCGTCATCAAAATTAGAATGATTAAGTAAATCGAACGAAGGGGTGACTGCAGCGGATTAAAATTTCGCAAGTTCTCGTATGCGGCAGAGATGTCATCCATTTTTGAAATCAGCGAAAACGGAATGAAGCTTGAGACGACTATCGCGCCGGCTTTACCCTTGGCTTCGATCGGAACGATGACTCGGACTAAGTTTCCTTCGGCGAACTCCTGAATTGTGCTGCCTTCGGAGCTAAGCGTGAGGCCTTTTTTCAGGAACTCAAGTGATGGCGGCGGCACTTCGGGGATAGATTCATCTTTCGATAAGACGACTACGCGCTGACCGAAGAGATTTGGGAAATACTCGACCGAATCGAGAGCAAACTGATCGCGAAACTTCTCGAGTTGTTTTGAGATGCTTTCGCGAGATCCTTCGCGCTTTAGGTTCTGCGCAATTTGCGTAGCAAAGTGGTAGTTCTTCTTCTTAGCTGAAAGAATGTATTCCTGATTCACTTCTAGAGAATTCTTAAGTACGGCCGTACTTCTTACACTGAACCACTTATCTAAGCTGCTATTGATGTAAAAGATGAAAATTAAAAGCATGAGTACTGTCGGAATAAAGCTGAATGCTCCGAACGCGATGATTAGTTTTGATTTCAACGAGCTGCCGATGAGCTTTCCGCGCCGCTCAACGAAAACTTTGACGACGTTTCTGAAGATCAAAAAGAAGAGAAGTAGAACTAGAATGATATTAAAGTTTACGAGGCCGAAGAAGAAGATCGAATGATAAAACGGAAGCTGCTGAGAAATGCTCGCGAGCTTAAACTCGAACCAAGTTAGGAATAAAAGAAGAACTCCGAGGAACAATACGAGAGCAACTTCGCGCTTACGCTTGCGAGTCTCCTGCTGCGAGTTTGGATTTAACTCGTTGGCAAGTTCCTTTTGAGAAGCCTTGAGGCTCTCGTTGCTATCAGTAAGGTCAGAGTTATTTGGCATTATCTTGGAAGCATCCTCATCAGTTGAACCATTTCGACTGTCACTTGAGCGGCTTCGTAACCCTTGTTGCCATGCTTTCCACCTGCGCGGTCTTCAGCTTGCGCATCGTTTTCGGTCGTAAGAATACCGAAGCCAACTGGGCGTTTTGTTTTAAGTTGTATTTCAGTGCAGCCGCGCTCAACGGCATTGCAGACGTAATCGTAGTGGCTGGTTTCGCCACGGATTACTGCTCCAAGTGCGACTACACCGTCGCAGCCAGCATCCATCAAACCTTGTACTGCGAGCGGAACTTCGAAAGCGCCAGGAACGCGAATCATCGAAATGTTGTCATCGGGACAGCCCATCTCTCTTAGAGCTGCCAACGCCC
>JAYSYM010000253.1:0-5322 GCA_043727635.1 Bdellovibrionales bacterium
TCGGCGGAATTTGCGGATCTTCGCGGCTGCAAATGGGATCAATGATGGATCCATTGCAAAAGTCGTCGAAGAAAAATCTCTTTCATCGATTTTATTTAAATCAATAGCTTCAATGGCGCGTGCGAGAAGCTGTTTGTGAAATTTGCGAGTGGCAGCGGTCGATGTAGTGTTATCGACTTTGATAGGCTTTGAAGTTTGTCTCCACTGGCCTTTTCCTGGGCCATTCTTCTCTTCAACTAATTTCAATCGCTCAAGGCGCTCCATCGCAAGCTTGGCTTCGAGAATTTGAATCCCAAATTGCTTTGCAAACCAGCGAGCGTCCCATTTTGCATTCGGGAGTTCGAGCGCACTTAAGATTGCGTAGTGATACCAATCAGAAATTACTTCGAAGGCATCTAACGAGAGTTCTTCGTATTCAGAAGGTTCTGAAGTAGGTGCGAAGTGACGCATGACTTTTTGAGTGTGATCGGGCGCTAGCTCAAGGTGTTGAGCTAGTTGCATTGAGGCTTTTTTTGAAAGTCGGCGTTTCCCTGAAAGTACTAGAGATAGAACCGTATGACTGATCCCACTAGAGCGAGCAAATGAGCGAATCGAATACTGAGGGTTCTTCGCGCAACGCTCAGCTAGAGCGGCTCTAAGAAGGGCAGTGGGTTCACTAGGTAAAGTAGCTTCGGTAGCGCGTTTCATCCGCTTGTTTGTAAGTGAAGCTGGTTTCAAATGGAAGAAATTTGAAAACAAACTGGTTTCATCGGCTTGAAACCATGTACTGCTTACTTGGTGGTTTTGGTGAAGAGCGGGCCCCGCACAAGGCGAAGCCCTTGATATCTATATATTATTAAACCTAATACTAAACGTCGTGGGGATGGCTTGGATCGTCGTGCGTTTTTTCCATCTTATCACCAAGATCGTGAATCTTTTGGCCTATGCTCGGCATGCCCATATCAGAAACTTTGTGTCCGATTCCTTCGACCGCATCGCCGATTTTATCAGTGAGCGATGACTTCTTATCAGTTGATGGTGTTTGAGTTCGGTTCACGTCATTAAAATTCTTATTCATAAATCCTCCCGTAAATTGATTTTAATTCTAATGGGAGATTCGATCTCAAACTTCTAATTTCAATGAATGAACTGTTAGGCTTTTGTGCCTTATGTGGCAGAGACTGCCAGTTTGATGCTAGGTTAGGTGAATGATCAAAGCGTTCTTTCCCGACCGTGAATTCAAAGCATTTCTCTTCGACTTCGATGGAACTGTGGCACATACGATGCCGCTTCATCGCGAAGCGTGGAATCAGGCTCTGGGAGTCTACGGACTTGAACTGACTCTTGAGCAACATCTTGGCTGGGCGGGAAGACCTACTCGCGAGATTGTGCGATTACTCGGTGACCTCCACGGCCGAGAGCTTCCGCTCGATGAAATTCTTAAGAACAAAGAAACGCATTACTTTGGCGCGATTAAAAATGTGACTGGTATAGTGCCAGTCGTAGAGATTATTGAAGCGAGTTACAAAAAAATTCCGATGGCGATTGTTTCTGGAAGTCGCCGAAGACCAGTTGAAACAACGCTCGCTCAACTTAGAATGTCTCACTATTTCGATTTACTCGTCTGTGCCGAAGATTACGTAAATGGAAAACCCGCTCCAGATTGTTTCTTGCAAGCAGCTTCTGTACTGCAAGCTGAGCCTTGGGACTGTTTAGTTTTTGAAGATGGTCTGCTTGGGCTACAAGCTGCAGAGGCAGCAGGTATGCCGTGCTTGCGTGTAAGTGAACACGAAGAACACGGCCACGAAATTACTTTGCACCCGCCAACGCGGACTTAAACTGCGGGATCGGGTTGGCGTGCTATTTTACGAACCGTAGAAGCAGATGGCTTCTTGAGCTGCGCACCCGCTGGCCGACGACGAGGAAGTGAGAATGTGAACGTGCTTCCTTGACCAGGATTGCTATCCACTTTCACAGAGCCGCCGTGAGCAGCGATGATAGTTTTCACTATCGCCAATCCAACACCAGCACCTTGATCGGCAGTCTTGCGAGCTTGCCAGAAATTGTCGAAAAGTGTCGACACTTGTCCCGCAGGAATGCCAGGGCCCGTGTCAGCAATCGCGATATTAACAAACTGTGCGTCGCTCTTTACCTTCACAAGAACCTTGGTGTGTTTGCGGCTGAACTTAATTGCGTTGCCGATAAGGTTCACGAGTACTCGCATGACTCGCTCTCGATCGACGAAGGCGAGAACTGATTCGTTCACAGCATCCATTTGTAAACCCACATCACGTTTTTTTGCGATTGGAGCGAGCATTGTTTGAGCGTCATCCAAAATTTCTGCAACTCCCATTTGTTCTAGGCGAAGGGTAAGGTTGCCGAGGTCTGACTGCTTTTGATCGTAGATATCAGCGAGCAGGCCTTCAATTTCAACCACAGTTGTTTTGATGAGTTCAGCTTTGTCGGTAACTTCTTGTGGTTCACGAGTTTTCTTTAAGCTCTCAGCTGTTTCTGAAATTTCATTGAGAGAATCTTTTAAGTCAAAAGTGACTGCGGCCATGACTTCGTCGCGACCTAATACTCCATGCTTTGCTTCTTCGACTAATCGAAGTCGCTCGCGAATATACGATTGACGAGACCAAACCATTTTTAAAACTAGAAGCGCGATACCCGCAAACAACGCTGATAGGGCAAGAGTCAGCCAGCGCATGCCAACCGGGATGAGCGACTGAGCCTCTTCGCCAGCTTCCTTCGCACGAGTCTTTGTGTTTGCTAGTTCTGCGTTATGAAGTTGAACGATCTGATCAAAATTTTCGTTTATCTGCGTAACGATCGGGTTGGCTTTCGACTGATAGAACTGACCAACAATTTTTGACTCCGTTTGTTTTTCGCGAAATCCGTGAGCCTGTTCGAAAACTTCTGTCTCTTGTTGTTGAAGAGCTTGAATTTTCTGAACGATTTCATCCATCTTGGGGAGAGTATATTTCTTTTGGAAAGAAGTGAGTCCTTCGGTAAAGGCCTGCTTTTCAGATTTTTGTCGATCAAAGAGGGCTTTAGAGCCGAGAAGGAAAAATGCACGACTGTCGTTGATCTGCGCTTGGCTGAGAGCTCTCAATCTTTCAACTTCGATCAGCGCGCCAGGATCAACTTCGCTCACAGAGGCGTTTTTTGCGACTTTCGAAGTTACATTCATCGCGTAAGTCCAAGCGGCACCTAACACACCGACGAAAAGTACTAGAAGAACGAGGAGAATTACCGCCTCGACACTGTTGCCTAAAAATGTTTTTAATTTATTCATGTTTATCGGATAACAACTGACGCAACGCTGTTCAACCTAATTATCCCTAAGCATCCCGCGTAAAGATCACGCTTCGCCTGTGGCTTACTAAATCGCACTATGGAGGGGCGATTACCCTAAGCAAATGTAGACTAGAGTCTAGGTGCCTTTTGCACTCACAAACCCCAGTCGAATTAACGGTTTAGTCGAACTCGAACAGTGCCTGCTCGAGACCTAGGGAATTACGTTAGTCACAAAATAGAGCAGTGTTAGTCCGAAGGCGATTGTTAGAAATGTATTTCTGACGAAATAACAAAATGCAGTCGCCAAAATCAAAATCGCCAACCGCTCTTTTTCAAAGAGCCACGGCACTTTGCCGTCATGAAAAAATACAGCCGGCGCAATGAACGCTGGCAAAATTGCTGCTGGAATAAACGAAAAAAGTTGTTTGGTTCTTTCGTTGATTTGAATTCGGTTGGCGAGAGCAATGAGGGAGCCACGAATTGCAATTGTGCCCGCCGCAAGCGCAAGAATATTCGTCCAGAAGTAGCTCGCATCAATCATTTTGCGCTCGCGATCTGGTCAGGAGCGTGGCTACAGCAATCGAGAGAAGAGCTGTAACTATCAGTCCAATTCGAAACGGAAGTTGATGAAGCAATATCGCGACTACCGATGAAAACGTGGCGACTGCAACATAAGTTTTATTTTTTAAAGTAGGGATTACTAGCGCCACGAAACTAAGTGGAACCGCATAATCCAAAGCGAGCGAAGCTGGAGCAAAATTTCCGAACACGTAGCCCGCAACCACTGATAAATGCCAAAACATAGCCATGCAAGTAGCTGTGCCAAGATAGAAGCGCACAATCTCAGAAGAATTATTTAGCTCACCTTGGTGTGCTGACATAACTGCGTAACTTTGGTCAGTCACCGTATACGCACTGAAGAACTTCGTAAAAAATGAAGATCGTTGAAGATGGGGCGAGAGGGCAGCGCTGTAAAGTAGAAATCGAATATTGATAATCAGACCGGTGGCGATTACCACGAGACCGGCCGCATGCTTTGTCATTAAGTCCATCGCCGCAAGTTGAGCGGCACCTGCATAGGCCAGAAAATTCATCGCGACTGTTTGGAAGAGCGAAAGCTTTGCCTCTGAACAAACAACTCCCATGACCGCACCGAAAGGAATTACTCCTGGCACGATCGGGAGAGTTGCGATGAAGCCGCGTTTAAAAACTTTATCGATCACGAGGGAGATTTAAGTCTGTTGAGCATCGAGGACAAAACCAAAGCTAAGATTACATAGGTTAAAAACGCAAAAAATCCGGGCTGTAGAGCAGTTCCATTGGTGCTGATGAAAACAATTTCGGATGGGACAAGCTCCTGAATTTTACCGAACTGATTGGTCACGATTCCGCTAAAGCCGATGTAGGCCATGAAGATCGCCACTACCATGACGTCGGCCATAGACCATTTTCCTGACCTGAAGACGAAGAAATCAATCAATCGATTTTTGCGCGCTTTTCCGAGGTCGAAGTAGAACAAGATTGAAGATAAAATTTTAAACGTCGGAATGATCACGCTGAAGCCGATCATCAACACTCCAACGAATTTCATGAGGATATCATTGTGCGTGATCATGATGATAAAGACGTCGATGACACTTTTGGATTGAAAATAGAGAACTTGATTATCAAATTCGATCTTGTGACCGAGTAAGAAAAAGCTCATCTCTGATATTTTGGCATCAAGATCGATCATTGGTGTGCAAACACCGATCGCCATTAAAATAAATAAAGTTAAGGTGAGCAAAACGAAGTTAAACCGAGAGCGCACGCGCGATAGGCCGACGACAGTAAACAGCAAGATCGATAAACTAATGAGAATCATCATCTGTGCGCGAACTAATTTGGTGCCAGTCTCAACCTTCAGAGCGAGATTTACCTTCGCCTCTTCAATATCTGTTTCACCATTTCTCTCTAAAATGGCATCTCGGTGCGTGGTCTTTTGTTTCTCAAATGTTTTAGCGAAGTAGGCTTTAAGTTGCTTGGTTGCAAGCGATTTAACTT
>JAYSYM010000254.1:0-5322 GCA_043727635.1 Bdellovibrionales bacterium
TTGTGAGTAGCCTCTAGTACGTGCCTCGGCTTGTCGTAGAGAGTTTCCCACGAGTTCACTGATAGATCTAAAAGGTTGTAGCTGCAGACTTTGAAAAATCGTACGTTGCGATAGAGTTGAATTCCCTTGAGGTTATACAGTTCGATAACGTCGTTGAGAGAAACGATGTTGAAGACATCGCTATTTTTAGCTTTAAAACCAAATTGATTTAAGGCCCATTTCAGGCGAGCTACTTCTCTGACACCAGGAGTGCGATCAACTTCGGGCTCTAAGTTTTCTGAAAGTATTCGAATGTATGTCGAAATGTTCGACATGATTTGGGCCTGCTGCTCCAGTGGCAGACCCGCGAAGAGCTCGATTGAGGCGGCTGCAGGGTCAGCGGCAGGAGACGCGCGTTTAGTGAGTTCCTGTTTTAATTCCGCTAGGTTAGTCTCTAAAACTAACCTGTTTTCGAACTCAAGCTTTTCTGCGTACATCTCACACCTCGTAACGTGGGAGTCGTACTTCAGTGCAAGTCAGCTGCCAAGTACTTAAATACGAATTATTTAAGAGGCTTTGCGATTAATTGGTTCGGCGCTAGGGGCCTGATAATGGATGACGGCGTCGAGCGATTTAGGCTTGTTCTCGAGTATCCAGGTGAAGTTAGTGTCGGTATTGTAATTGGCTCCTAGAGCGACTCTGACGGGTTTCTGGAGCTTGGCTAAGTGGTACCAGGGCACATCCGGATAGAGGTGATGCTCGGTGTGATAGTTGAAGTTGAGCACTACCCAAGTGGCAAACCACTGAGGGTAAACGCAACTGCGCGAAATTTTGTACTGCTCCCAAAATGCGAAGCGAGTCTCGCCACGATATTGTGGGAGCTGCAGGTGATGCGGAAAATTTACGACTTCGACAGCAACAAAGTAAACTATCGCTCCGGGTAACAGTGCTCCGAGCACAAATGATGTAGGGGCGAACGCAAAGGCCGCGCCCCAGATAACTCCGGGAGCCGCGAGACTAACAGCAAGCCTTGGAGATAGACGATTTTGTAGAGTGATCTTTGCAGCAAGTGCCCAAAACACTGTGTACTGCACTATTGCGAGAAGCGGGAACCAACTCTTCCAAAAAAAGTTAAATACATTTCGTATGCGCGCTGGAAATTTTGGAAATATGGTAATGAAAGCTGTAACGGGATCCTTATCTAAATTACCACTCCAAGTGTGATGCTCGAGGTGACTGCGCCGCCACTGCTCAAACGGAAGTAAACAAATTCCACCACTGATGATCCCAACTAAATCGTTTGCCCACTTATTTTTAAGAACTGCTTTGTGAACCGCATCGTGCATGATCGAAAAATTTCGAAACAGCAGCGAAGCAATGAGCAGGATAGCAACATACTTTACTGGAGAGTTTTGATTCCAAACTAGATAGATAGCAGCTACCACAAACCCCTCGCGCACATAGTGCGCAAAGATTGATGCAGGCTTGATCGATAGATCATGGCTTTTTCGAATTGCCGAATAAGTCGCTTTATCCATGCAATCTTTTCGGAGTTTTTCTCGAGAGAGTTTAAACTGAATTTGTTTTATTGGTCGAGTATTTGATCAGATCGTAAAACAAGTTAAAAAAGTCGGACTGTAAAGACTCAAACGCACCTGGCTGAGAGTTATCAACTTTCTCAGCGAGCGCACAGAATTGTTGGACTAAGGGCTTAGCCTTTCGCGAAATAAAATGACTGGCCCCTAGTAAGATATGGCACTGGTCACACGCAGGTATTGCGTGCGCCATAAGATAGTCGCCTGATTTACCGGCCTTACTAAATCCAGGTTGATAGATCGTGATTTTCTTTCGAGAGATTAAGCCTACTGCAGTTACTTGATCGGCATCAAACATACAAACTTCGTAAATGTCGGGGGAGTGCGCCACACCTTTGCTAAGAATGTCGATTTGCCTTGGTCCAAGCTTTGATCCCATGATTTTCAGATAGGCCTCAACGATAGTTTTGCAGTTATCGTCTATCGGAAGGGGGACTGTTCCTTTAGCTGGTTGCCAGTGGAAAAGCTGCCAAGCTCGAAACGCTGAGAAGTAAGGTGCGTTCTTTTCTGGGCGGCCATCGAGCCAGACGTGAAACACAGACCACGCTTCTACGTCGATGTACTCGTCATTCAACGTTGCAACAAATTCTTCTAATCCCTTTAGGGCTGACTGCGCCATATCGAGATGGTCAGAAGTAACAAAATTTTGTTTAACTAGTGCCACTTCCAAAGTTTACGTCCTTACTAGCTAACCACAAATGACTAATTGGAATTATTGCATGATCGTATCGAACTTAGACGTCAAGGCAAGGGAGTACTCTAATACTGTTCTTTTAAGGCTCTGTTAGCTCGGCTCGCCGCTTGCTAAGACGTTCAGTATGATACGTATAATCGGTTCGATCATTTTGTTGTTTCCATTGTTGGCTTCCGCAGACTTGTACCGCTTGGATAAGGTCCCGGCGAATCTTAAGCCGCCCACGTTTGATCGCGGACGTGCTGCTGCCTTAGAAATTCGCGCTGATGGCGATGAGTTTGGTTGCTCGGCTACAATCATCTCAAACCAGGGTCACGTACTTACGGCTCTCCACTGCTTACCTCAATGCGTGAAGCTTACAGAGGGTAAGAGTGTGAAAAACTTCAGATTCACGATGCCAGATCATCAACAGGTGAGAAGTGGTAAAGCAAATTGCAAATTGCCATTCGCTCAAGAGGGAAGAGAACTGGGCAGCCTTCCGTCGCAAGTCGTTGCCGCAGGCGCAGGGTACGTATTCGCTGTCGACATTGAAAATCTTAAAAAAGAACTCGATAAAAATCCCGATCGTCGTGTTGCATTTTCGCGATTGATTGAAGCGGGAGTCGGTATCACGGGGGATTACGCAATTCTTCGCGTTCCGAGTTTAGCTGGCCGCACTTGCGCAAAGACTTCTGGTCGCACAGCTGCAGTCAACGAGTCGGTTTGGAACATTGGTTACCCTAGCACTCGTACCGGAGCTACTTTCAGTGCCGGCAGAGTTACTTATGCGCCCGTTGGGAAAGTTGATTCGACTGTTACTTCAGGTCAGCAAGGCTCGACCCTTGTAATGCGCCGAACAGGCGCTTTAATCACTTCGATCGAAGCGCATGCGGGTTCGAGTGGCAGCGGAATAGTTTCGTATCATGGTGACCTCGTTGGAGTGCTGAACGCCGCCGGATCGAAAGCGGGCTCGAGCAGCTATGGATCAAGCATCTCCTACGTTGTTTCTACCGCAACCGCGAACTACGGCTCGGCTGTAGTTGCTAATGCGTTCAACTGTCAGTAAATAGTTAGCAATGAAACAAGCTGCAGCTGATGAGTTCTTTGAACTTCTTAAGGTTCCACAACCTAAACGCGATCAAGAGTGGGAGAGAAACTTCGCTCGTGTTCTGCCGTACGGCAAGTTTTCTTTAATCTACGAAGACGCTAAGCCAGGCCCGGATGGATGGCCTTATCTTTTCGCAAAGGCCTCTACTGATGGGACCGAGCTAGGAGCTCAACTTTTAAATTGGCTCTCAACTCGCGGAATCGGATTGGCGATCAATCCCGAGCAATCGATGCCTGACTTCGTTCTTACTTACGGTATGACCTGGAATTTTAAAGAACGCGGATCGATTGTTACTGCTACTGTTTCTGAGGACAACGCTCAAGACAAAACCGGGCGTCCGCAGACAACACGGCTTGAATTCAAAGCTGGCGAAGAAATGTATGTCGGCCAACCGACAGAAGCTTATCTGCCAGGCTACGTTCGAAAAATTCTAAAACAGTTTTTGTTCGATCAGGGGTTACTCGCTCCCAAAATTGCAATCATACAAGATAAAAGTCAGTCGCAGACTGATCTTGCGTTTTCACTCGAGTCTCTTGGGAGTCCGACTGCAGACGAGCATGCGGGCGTTGCCGAAGCTCTTGCGTGGTTCTTACCAGCGCACTATTCGGTGGCGCTGGTTAGTGAAAAAATTATTTCAGGATTCGGAGCTTTATAGATCGCCTGGCTTAGGAAGCATCTCGAGTAATAGTTCGCGCCAGTACTCAGGTGAATCATCAGAGTAATCCACAGCAATTTCGTAAGTCTCTTTATTCACCCGTCTGGTACGTGCGATCTTTCCCGAAATTTCTAAGTTCATTAGCGGAATCGTAAGTAATACTTGATCACCTTCTAAGGCTTCGATCGAAAGTGTTTCACGAAACTGTTTTGGTACTAATTCTTTTCGATCTACATGAAGTAGAAAACCGCTCGTCGACGCATCGACAATGTGTCCGTGGCGCGAGAGTAAGGTCATGTGATCTAACGAGGTGAACCCGTTGATCTCGAGACGATCCATTTTCTGTCGTGGCGCGATTCTTTGCGCTGGCTCAGCTGCCTTCTTTGATTTGTCTTTCATATGCACTCCGAGTTCTTGGCGACTAGTTCGCCTTACATACTCTTTATCGGAATGCCCCGACCAGACTAAAGACCTATGACGAGTGAGGAAAAAGGGATATTCCAACGGTGTTTTCACCATCTTCAAAACAAACGCCAAACCATTGAATCTGTTGGCTTTTTAGACGTGCAGTAAAGTTGTACAGCGGTGGAGAAAAATCATGAGTATTCCACTCAAGTATTTCTACTTCAGAAAGAATCGCCGGCTGCCGAGGCCCGCGCAAAGCTTTAAAAGCGGCTTCTTTACTAACGAAAAGCGCCGCAGCAGACGGCGCTTTTCGAAACTGGTCAGGGTCACTTACACGCAAAGCAACTTCATTATGCACTCGATTTGTCTGCTCAAGGTCAAAGCCAACTTGTCCTACCCCATCGGCAGCGAAAGCTGCTCCTCCTAAAACTTTTGAATGCGAAACTGAATAGGCGAAACTTCCGCTTCCCAGCTTCTCTTTAATTGCCTCTTGAAGTTTTTCACGCACGACGAAGTCGGCGGAGTAAAAGAAATCAAGCGAAGGACAATTTAAAATCCTTCGGATTTCATCGCGCATTAGCGCGCTGCGATCATCACGCATCAAAACGCTCAGGCCACGCCACCGATTTTCCGTCAGTTATATCAAGCATACGTCGAAGGGGAACGCGTGCGCGCTCAATCAATTCAGGATTAATATCTACCGCAGGCGACATTGTCTCGAGCGCTTTAGCTATTTTCTCGAGAGTATTCATTTTCATGTACGGGCATTCGTTACAAGCACAAGAGCCCTCAGCCGGAGCTTGAACTAAAAGCGCATCGGGCCGCGCTTTCTGCATTTGGTGAAAGATTCCGTACTCAGTTGCAACGATGAACTCGTTCACACTCTTATTATTTTTCACTTCATCGA
>JAYSYM010000255.1:0-1663 GCA_043727635.1 Bdellovibrionales bacterium
AACTATGCGCATGAGCAATTGGGAGCGAAAAACGATAGGCGCAATGAAATTAAAAAAGTCATCAATCGCTTAGCTAGTGAATTGGAGGCGAAAAATGCAAATTAAAAGCATTCACCTGAAAAATTTTCGCCAGTTTTATGGTGAGCAAAAAATCGAATTTGCTACAGATGCAGAGAAGAACGTCACACTAATTCATGCCGAGAATGGTGTTGGAAAGACGACACTGTTGAACTCGATCCTTTGGACGTTTTTTGGGAAGACGACCAGTAGATTTGAGCAAAAGGACAAGATCATAAATTTCGGTGCGGAAAAGGAAGGGAAAGCATCAGCGGCCGTGCAGGTATTTTTCACTCACGATGGTAGCGAATATCAAGCCCAGAGAATCTTCCGAAATACCGATGGAAACGCCGGAAGGCAGGCTTTTTCGGTCACAAAGATTGGAGCGAACGGCGCGTTTGAAGTTTCGCTCCCCAACCCATCGTCTTTTATCAATTCAGTGATCCCAGAAGGAATGGCACCCTACTTCTTTTTTGATGGTGAGCAGGCTGAGACTTTCGCTGGCGAAAACAACCGCAAGGCTATTGCAACTGCAATACGGGAAATGTTGGGTTCAACACTGATAGAGACTGCAATTGAAGATCTTCATTTCCTCTACAAGAAGTTCAACGAAGAAATTGGCGAAGCGGCAGGTGATTCTGAAATTGCGACGAAAGAGATAGAAATAACCGATATTGAATCCGTTAGGGAAAAACGAAACGAGAGAATTACCCTTCTGGAAAGTGATATCGAAAGCATCACTGCGCAACTATCATCAATTGCGAGTTTGTTGTCTCAGGCTCAAGAGGCCGCGCAGTTTCAGCGCGAGCGGGTTGAGAAAGAACGGTTGAAAAAGAGTATCGAGGAACAAGTCAAAGAGACCAAATCTGAAGTGTTGCGTTGGATTTCATCCAGAGCCTTGGTATCGGTATCAGAAATACTAACATCGCAGTCACTTGATTTTATTGATGAAGAGAGTCTGCGCGGACGGATACCAAGTCCGTACAACGAAGATTTCGTTAAAGGTTTGCTTAGCGCGCAAAAGTGCGTGTGTGATAGACCCCTTCACCCTGGCACCAATGAATGGCGTGCCATTACAGATTTACTTTCGAGCGCATCCAATGCTGAGGTATTAAATCGCGTCGTTCGAGTCAGAGCAAGAATTTCAGTACTAAAAGAGCAAAGACGAGATTCGCCACAGGTGCTTGCGACACTTGAGGAAAAGTTGGTTAGGCTTAACGCTCATTACAACACTCTTGAGCGCGAGATTGAAGAAGTTAGTCGGAAGATCGGTGATCTGCCGGACGCTGAGATTCAACAGCGCGAGATGGCAAGACGGAAACTTATGTCCGATCTCGACGCAAAGAAAACGGAACGCATACGTGCTCTACGCGATAACGAACATGCTCAAGCAGACATTACCCGACTCAGTCGGGAAGTCGCAGATCTGGCTCTTCAAAACATCGTAGCCCGTTCCATTGTCGTTCGGCGTGATT
The DNA here is from genome assembly GCA_043727635.1 of Bdellovibrionales bacterium. GTDB lineage: Bacteria > Bdellovibrionota > Bdellovibrionia > Bdellovibrionales > JAMPXM01 > JAYSYM01. The sequence goes on from JAYSYM010000255.1 coordinate 1,533, forward strand.
TGGCAGAGCGCGGCAAAGGTCTGTTGGAGGCGTTCCTTAAGTCAAATGAGGAGGCAGCAAGAAAAGATATTGAAGCCGCTGTAAACAAAGTGCTTGAGGCCACAACACGCAGACACTACAAATTTGAAGTT
>JAYSYM010000256.1:0-5305 GCA_043727635.1 Bdellovibrionales bacterium
GCGATGCCCATTGATAAAGGCTTGTATTCGCGTGAAGCAAAACCACCAGCGCTGTCGATCAGCGCCAAGAAGCCATCACGGCACGGGAAGTTCGCAGAAGAGTTCTGCAAGTACTCATAAGCTTGCGGCTTACCAGTGATCAAGCCCCCAATTTTAGGTAAAACTTTGTTCGAGTAAAAGCGGTACAGGCCGCCAACTCCTGGAACATTCGGTTGGCCAAACTCAAGAACCATAACTGCGCCACCTGGTTTTACTACGCGACGAAGTTCAGCTAAAGCGCGAACAGGATCAGCAACATTTCGAATTCCAAAGGAAATCGAAGCGATGTCAAACGATGCATCTGCAAATGGAAGATTCATCACATCGGCTTGAGAAAATTCAATCGAAGGAAAACCCGCGCGCGAAGCTTTTCCAGCAGCGGGTGCCAACATCTCAGCACAGAAATCTGTTCCAACTACTTTTGCACCAACAGGGGGTGTGCCTAAAGGGATAACGGCGCGAGCAAATTCAATTGCAAGATCACCAGTGCCCGTTGCGCAGTCGAGAACTTTCATTCCTGCAACTGCTCCACTCATTTTAACGACAGCTTTTCTCCACAAGTGATGAATGCCGACAGATAAAATTTGATTGGCGCGATCGTAGCTGCCTGCGATCTCGCTGAACATTGCACGGATTTTTTCGGGCTGAGGACCTTGATACTGTTGCATTAAGCGTGAGCCAATCGGCGGCCGACAGCTTTTGCAACTAAGTCGGCGGCGCGAACGACTTCGTCAAACATTGAGAACGTCAAAGCTTGGTGACCGTCAGACAACGCTTCCGCGGGGCGAGGGTGCACTTCGATGATTAAGCCATCTGCTCCGGCCGCAATTGCAGCTAAAGACATTGGTTTGATCAACTCAGGGCGACCCGTTCCGTGCGAAGGATCGACGATGACCGGAATATCTGAGTGAGCTTTGATGTAAGCAACTGAATTTAAGTCTAAAGAATTGCGAGTTGTCGTTTCGAAAGTTCGAATTCCACGTTCACACAAGATTACGTTTGGATTTCCACCATTCAAAACATAGTCAGCAGCCTTAAGCCACTCATCAACCGTTGCCGAGAAACCGCGCTTAAGCATCACCGGCTTTTTTGTAGCGCCGAGTTCTTTCAAAAGCGAGTAGTTGTACATGTTGCGAGAGCCAACTTGGAACATATCAACGAAGTCGTACATGTCTGAGATTTGGCGTGGATCAACAACTTCTGAAACGAGAGGCATACCGACTTGAGTTTTAACTTCGTTGATAAACGAAAACGCTCCGGTGCCCAAACCTTGAAATGATTTATCGCTCGTGCGCATTTTGAAGATTCCGCCGCGCAAGAGAGTTGCGCCCGAAGCCTTCACCGCTAGAGCAGTTTCGAGTAGGTGTTCGCGATTTTCGATTGAACATGGCCCAGCGATTACGGGAATTTCCGTGCCGCCAAAAGAAATGACCTTACCGGCTCCACCGGATGTGTTTTTGCCCCACTCAATTGAGACGACGCGCTTAGATTTTGTCATTGCTAAGAGTTATATCAGGTTCATAGGGCGCATGCATCACACTCTAGTGAAAAACTTTGCCGCTGGGGTGTTGCTTAGGGGTTGATGCTTAGGTTTTATTCGGACAAGATTAAGCATGGCCTTCGGTAAGCAAAAGCTTAAAAAAATTACGCGTGACGACATCGACGCATTCCTCAACTCCGGTTGGCTTTTTGGCTTAGGAAACGGGGACTTAGCTGTAGGGTGGGGACCGATCGAATGGATGGCTGAGCCTCCGGTTGGCGCTACAGTGATCTATTCCCCGGACTTTTATTTACTGAATCCTACTCCCTACGCAGTAACCGAATTTACTTCTGTGCTTAAAGCGACGGAGCTCAAACGAATTCTTCAGAGTTACCCGCTTGCTCGCCGACCGTTCAGAAATCCTTCAAATGATTGGGTTGAGCCGAGCAAAGATAAGTTTAGTGAAGCCTTCGTGAAGATTCAGACTGCGATCACAAAAAACGAAATCGAAAAAGCCGTTCCGGTTGTGTTCGCAAACCAGCATCGGCGAATGCAAAGTGCTGACGTTTTATCGGTTTTGGAGCGATTGGTTCTTCTTCCGAATATTTTGAGACCCTTTGGTCTGTGGTCGCTTGGCAAAAACGTTCAGGGGATCATTGGCGCAACACCTGAGTTGCTGTTCCGTCGCTACGCTGAGCGCGTAGAGACTATGGCCCTTGCTGGAACTCTTCGCCGACCAGCAGATGAAGAAAAAATCGCCGCGTTTGTGAAAGACGAGAAAGAACTTCGTGAGCATCAGTATGTGACCGAAGGTATTCGAACCGCATTGAGCGAATTCGGTGAGGTTGAAATCGGGATGATGGGGATTTTAGGTCTCCCAACTCTTATTCACTTAAAAACTGACATCACTATTCAATTAGATCCTGAAGCTGAACTCTCGTTCACCGATTTGGTAAAAGCACTTCATCCGACGCCTGCATTGGGCACTTTCCCTCCTGAAAAAGGACTTCCGTGGCTTTCGCAAAATCTTGAATCGCTCGAGCAGCGAGCAAAACACGGAGCGCCGTTCGCGTTGCTGTTTGGTCCGGCGCAAAAGTCTTACGCGCAAGTCGAAGCGTTAGTTGCCATTCGCTGTATCCAGTGGCAAGGATCTGCTCTGCGATTGGGAGCAGGTTGCGGAATTGTAAAGGGTAGTGACCTCGAGAAGGAATGGCTTGAGCTTGCTGCAAAGCGAGCATCGGTCTCAGAACTTTTAGTCATATGAATATTGAAACAGCAAAAGAATTAATTGAAGAACTCGCACGCTGGGGCGTGAGTGAATTCGCAATATGCGCGGGAGCGCGAAACAGTCCGCTCGTGTCTGTTTTGGCAAAATGCTCAAATGCAAAAATTTATTCTTTTTTCGAGGAAAGATCTGCCGCATTTTTCATGCTTGGCCGTGCTCGTGCTTTAAATCAGCCAACCGCAATCGTTACGACGTCGGGAACAGCCGCAGCGGAACTTCTTCCTGCGATGGTAGAAGCTCATTATTCAGGTGTTCCGCTCGTCGCAGTCACTGCTGATCGCCCGAGTCGCATGCGCGGCACCGGCGCCCCGCAAACCATCGAGCAAACAAATCTCTTCAAAAATTTTGCGGAGATTGAGCTCGATATTGAGAACACTAATACAAGAATTTCTGATTGGTCATTATTATCACCGCTACACGTGAACATTCGCTTTGATGAACCATTGCTCGATAGAAAAATTGAACAATGGTCGCTCCCGCAGAAGTGCAAAATGCCTTCGCCGTCTGCAAGTGCTTCATATTTAAAAGTTTCACAATTTTTGGGTCGAACCAAATGCCCACTTGTTGTTGTTGGAGGGCTCACGACTGACGAAGAGCGCGAAGCAACCCTAAAACTTCTTACGTCTACAGGTTTGCCGGCGTATATCGAAGCCCAGTCGGGAATTCGCGAAAAGTATTCGTTTGCTTTGAAGTCGGGCGACGCGTTTCTTTCTTATGCTCTCAAAAATAAAATGGTCGATAGTATTTTACGAATCGGGTCGATTCCAACTTCTCGCGTTTGGAGAGATTTAGAGAATCCGCAGACTCGAGTGCCTGTTTTGTCTTTATCGCATCTGCAATTTTCTGGTTTAAGTGAATCTGAGCACGTGCCGGGCGAGTGGTGGACTTGGAATCTTGATTGCAGACTTTCAAATGAACAGGCTCAAGCCGCAAAAGACTTGTTGGCTCTTGATGAAAAATTCTCGGTTCAACTCAATGAATATCTCGGAATCAGAAACTCGGAACCAGCTTGGTTTAAGCATTTATCTGAGCAAATTCCGGCGAATGCCTTGGTTTACCTCGGAAATAGCCTTCCAATTCGCGAGTGGGATTTGGCAGCTTCGCGCAGTACTGCCAGACTCGCGCATGCTAATCGTGGCGCCAACGGCATCGATGGGCAAATCTCGACTTTTCTTGGTATGTGCGCAGGAGATGACGTTAGCGAGGGTTGGTGCATAGTCGGTGATTTGACCGCTATGTACGATCTCGCTGCTCCATGGATTTTAAAATCACTATCGAAAAAGAAAATCAGAATTGTTGTCGTTAATAACGGCGGCGGCATGATCTTCCATCGCATTTTCAATGATCCGCTTTTTGAAAACCAACACGATATTTCATTCGAACACTGGGCAAAGATGTGGAACTTCAATTACGTGAAAGTTGAAGATCAGCAAAGTTCTTCGCTCGCGCAACTCGGCGACCACGCAGTCGTCGAGATTGTTCCGTCAGCACCAGCAACGGAAGAATTCTACGATCGATACGATCAAATCTGGAAAACAAAATGATCCATGCACTTCACGGATTTTTAGGCCTACCGCGAGATTGGGATTTGTTTGAAAGTGCAGTGCAGGATCACCGCGGACGGCAAGTTCGCTTGGTGAAACATAATCTTTGGGAAGAACTCGAGGGACTTGACGATAAATCTTTAAAAGGCTGGGCCGAGAAGGTTAATCAGGAAGTTGAGGACCAGAGAGCAATGGGCGATTCGCGGCCTCACCTACTTATGGGCTACTCGATGGGTGGGCGGCTTGCGATGCACGCACTTCTCCACAATCCGCAAAATTGGTCGGGAGCGATTTTAGTTTCGGCACATCCAGGTCTGACAACTCCAGAAGAACGCGAAGCTCGCGCAAAAAATGATGAAAAGTGGGCTGAGCGTTGGAGATCAGAGAAGTGGAGTGATGTATGGAGTGCTTGGCAAGCTCTGCCGGTTTTTAATACTACTACTCAGACTGCGGTCGTGAGTGAACGAACAGAGCGTGAATTTGATCGTGAGCTTTTAGCCGAAGGAATGATGGCTTGGTCGTTAAGTCGCCAAGATGATCTTCTCGAAAAGCTATTTAAGTTCAAAAAGCCCGTATTGTGGCTTGCTGGTGATGAAGATACTAAGTTCAAGTCGATCCAAGCGGGCATCTCTAACCGCGCTGCTCGTGAAGGTCGGACTCTGCATAAATTTGAAGTAATTGAAAGTGCGGGGCACAGGCTCCCTTGGGATCAGCCAGAATTCTTTTTAAATTCCGTTCAGGAATTTATAAGGGCAAATTCTTTATGAAAGCATGGCTCTTAGCGTTCCGACCGAAAACATTAACTGCAGCAGTTGTTCCCGTTCTGGTTGCAACAGCCTTAGCGTTCGCTGAAGATCAACCCGTTAAGTATTGGGTTGCCGTATTTGCACTAATGAGCGCGACGTTCATTCAAATTGGAACCAACTTTATCAATGATGCACTTGATTTCAAAAAAGG
>JAYSYM010000257.1:0-5305 GCA_043727635.1 Bdellovibrionales bacterium
CTCGAACCAAGAAAACGTTTTTGGATCAGAGATTCCAAGACGACTTAGCAACAATACAGTGTCGGCTAGATCGCTTCGAAGTAGTTCAGGAGCTTCCGCCTCTGGCATTGAGGCTTCATCTTGTTTATTCCAGAGACGGTAATTGTAACCTTTCATCTCACGTCCGGCTCGACCTGCACGCTGAATCGCCGAGAATTGACTGATTCGTGAAAGAGTCAATCGCGCGAATCCGGCTCCCTCTTGCCGCATCACTTTCGCAAGGCCAGTGTCAACGACAGTGGCAACTCCGGGAACGGTGAGTGAGCTCTCTGCGATATTGGTGCAAAGAATTACTTTACGCTGAGAGGATGCTTGAAGAACTTCAGTTTGTCGTTCAAGCGAAAGCGATCCGTGAAGTTCGTGTACCGACACACTCTTAGCTTTGCAGAAGCCTTCGATCTCTCGGCGCACCTGAGCAATTTCGCCAGCGCCAGGTAAAAATACGAGAATGTTTCCGTTGCTTGGCCGCGAACCGTTGATGAGCTCACGAATTGCTTCGGTCACTCGTTTGTAAAACGCAGGCTGTGTGACAAGTGTTTGCGGTTCACGATCCCAAATTGTTTCAACTGGATGAAGTAGACCCGGTACCGAGATGATCGGGCAGCCACCGAGGAAATCACTTAAGCGCGAAGTTTCGAGAGTGGCCGACATAACTATTATTTTGAGGTCTGGTCGCGACAACTGTTGAAGTTCACGGGCCATGGCGAGTGCGACATCAGTTTGCGCACTTCGCTCGTGAAATTCGTCGAGAACCAAGCAGCCAATTCCTTCAAGTTCGGGATTGCTTTGCAGCCGGTGAGCGAAAATTCCTTCAGTTAAAATCTGCAATTTAGTGCTGGTCGTCGTGCGATTTTCAAATCGAACCTGATAACCAACTTCTTGACCGACCTGCCAACCTTGCTCGATCGCAATTCGCTGGGCCGCAGCTCGCGCTGCTAACCTTCGAGGCTCAAGCATCACAGTCGTTAAACCTTTAAGTAAGTCAGATTTCACGATGGCGGGCGGTAGACGAGTCGTTTTGCCAGCGCCGGGCGCTGCAGTAAGCACAAGGTTTGAATGCCTTCTCAGTGACTCGACAATCTGAGCCAGGTGTTGATCAATAGGGAGAGCTTGAACATACTTATCTGATGAATTATCTGATGAATCCACTTTACTTCGAGTCCAGTACCAAGGTTGGCTTAGTTGTATTTCCCATTCGTTCGACCTTACTCCCACATGGCGGTGGTGCGGTTTTAATCTCGCCAATTGATTTTAACGACGCCCAAGTGCAAGTCCTAAAACAATTTACCGTCACTGACATTGTAGCTCCAAGCGATATTCACCACTTGTTTGTCTTAGACGCGCAAAAAATATTTCCGAATGCGCGCATCTGGCGAGTTCCGGGACTAGAGAAGAAGCGACCCGACGTTGCTTGGACGCATGTGTTCGGCGAGAGCAAGTGGCTCGTCGATGAAATCAAAGTTCTTCCGATCGACGGCGCGCCTAAACTGAGCGAGCACCTCTTCTTTCATACTCCCTCTAGCACTCTAGTAATAACAGACTTGGTCTTTAATGTGATTCGTCCCGCAGGTCTCGCTGCAAAAATCATCTTTACGATTATGGGAACTTACAATGGTCTTGCGATGAGCCGACTGTGGTCGGTGGCGATTAGAGATAAGGTAAAATTTCGATCTTCGATCGAGAAAGTGCTGAAGCTTGACATTGAGAATCTGGCACTCGCTCACGGCGGAAATGTGCAGGGGGACGGGAAGCGATTGCTCATGGGCGCATTAGCAGAGCGCGGATTTAATTTTTAGAATCGGTGGCAAACAAGTTGGTGAAAAACAAAAAGCGTTTCGCATCGACCGGATAGGTCGGGCCGATTTCGATCTCACCTGGAAATTCAGAGTTCGCCTTTTCATAAAAGGTTCTACCGAGCGAACACAAAGTTCCCATGCTTTCATTTTGAGTCAGAAATAAAACTTCCCAGAAAGCTCGGTAAGTGTTGCCACAGCTGTCTGTGAAAGTGTCTGACATAATAGTGTATTCAAGAGTGTCGCCGCGAAGACAATACCCCTTCACCGACGATGTCACACAAGGTTCCGCATCGCCGCGAAGTTTTGTATGGTCGTAAAGTCCGACAACATATTTATGATACTTCTTCGTAGATTGATCGATGCTGCGAGGCTTCAGCAACTTGTCGTCGCAAGAAAACTGCTTTGTCTTTAAATTCGCGAAATCGAGTTCATCAATGTCGTAGGGCTTCTTCGTCCAACCACCAAATGCTTCGGCGTTCGGAACTATCGGCGGTGGTAGGTCGACCGCTAACGCGCTTGTTGAAATTGAGAGTAATAGTAGAATTAGAATTCGCATCGGTTGGAAGGTTTAAACTTCTCTTGAGCATTTGTAAAATGCCTGCTTTTTAAGCAGTAATTAAAGCGAATCTTAGTCTCCCAAGCTCAATTAATGAGCCGTCTTTGTAAGAGCGCTAAATCCCGGAATAATCAGAGTTTTTTTTGAGCGCCCTGCATTTCTTGGTAGACCGCGTCCAGCTATTTAAATATGACATGGTTCCATTTTGGCACAGGTAAATTTTTTGGGTAAAGTTTGGGGGAACCGATGAACAAATTCTTGCTCGGCTTAGTAGCGCTTTCTTTGGCAGCATGCGCTCCAGCAAATCAACCAGCTCTTGCTACAACTGATCGAGCATCTAGAATTCTTGGCGGCGAAGCAGTAGTTGCAACCGACGTGATCGCTAAATCAACTGTTGCCGTCTTCGATACTTTTCAAGGTGGAGCATGTACCGGGACTCTTCTTTCTAAGAACGTAATCTTAACTGCTGCTCATTGTGTTCAAAGCGGCAAGGGCTACCTCAAAGTTCTCTTTGGCCTTGATCTTAAGTCTGCGCATAGCATCGATGCATTAGAAGCAAAAGGTCACGACCGTTACATGGAAGCGATGGACGATCTTGAAAAAATTCTTCAAGCCATCCTTGACGTCACTCTTCCAGGAGATGAGCGACAACAAAAACTTTTCGCGGCAATGGATGATTATAAAAATTGGGGCGACGTTGCTTTAATTAAAATCGGAGAAGATGCACCAGCAGGATTTGTTCCGGCTGAAGTGCTTGAAGACGGTCGATACCTTCAAAATGGTGCAACAATTACTCTTGCTGGCTACGGTATAACTAAGCCTTACTCGGAGCAAAAGCCTGACGACAAAGACGAATCAATCCTTCGTAAAGTTGATACGAAAATCTCAAACGCCGTGTTCAGCGAAACGGAAATGAGCTTTGATCAAACTGAAGGTCGCGGCGCATGTCACGGCGATTCAGGCGGACCGGCTTACGTTAAAATCGGCGAGAAGTTAAAACTTTTCGGTATCACGAGCCGCGGATTAAATGATCCAGATGATTCGTGCCGTAAGCTTTCAGGCTACACATACCTTCCTGCTTACAACGCTTGGGTAACTGAGACGCTGGCCACTTGGGCGAAGCCTGAAGCTAAAGCTGGCAAAGGTTCTCAGCAGTAACTGGTTCCGTCTTGAGTTCGGGCTATAGAAATTCTTCATAGCCAATTTCCTTAATTATACTACGTTGATTTTAAGCTGGGCCCATCTTTGCTGTAGTAGCAGAGCATGAAACGCCTCGTCCATTTAGTAACCGCACTTTTAATCGTTCCGAACACAGCTTCTGCCCGCCAGATTCAGGGATCAGTCTTTGAATTAGCGAAAGAGCAAAACCTCGCTCACTTCATCCTCGAGCCAAGAGGAATTACCGATACTTGTTTGGGACGAAAGATCGAATTCGATGTCGTTCGAGTGAGTGGTGGTTATTACGTAAGAACCCAAACTGCTATGCGATCAGGGTTCATCGCTTAGTTCAGAGTTACTGGCTACTCGCAGTAGCTGTCGCCTGTGTATCCATTCACAGTATTAGAAAAGTTTCGCGTGATCGTGCACTGAGTGAAGGGTCGTGCGATCTGTTGTGAGTAATCAGATAAGAAAAACATTTCTGTTCCTGCTACCCCGATTGGGCTCGCGCTGCATTGAGCCGGGTCATTAGCAAATGCGTAGTACGTAGCTGCACCTATGCATGTGTAACTGCAAAATCCGGTGGCGAAGAAATCACTCGGCGGAAGCAAGGTCGCCGTACAGCTATAGCTGCTACACGCTTGCGAGGTTGTAGGCATCGCTGTGGTGCAAAAAGCATTACTCACGATGGTGCCGACATTGTTTACGCAACTGACCGATCGAGTTTTTAATCCACCATTACAATTACCAAAAGCCCCAACATTCCACGAGTAAGTTTGCGTGGCAGGCGCAGGTGTAGCGACTGGAGTAGCGACCGGGGTAGGGACTGGTGTGGCTACAGGACGAGGAGCGGTCGGGTTTCCGGTGCCGCCTGGAGCAGGTACTGTAGTCGAAGATTGCGTGAGAGTTGAAAGATCGGGCGGCGGGGCTGCAGAGCAATTCTGAAATAGCACCGCAGAGCTCGAAAGTGCGAGCACGACTGTTGTAACTGTAAATCTAGATCGTGAATTCAAATTGCCCCCGATGAGCTTATGTTAAAGCAATCTTAGGACCAGCTACAGGCTTTCTCCGTGGAGATAGAGGTCGAAGTTTTATTCAGTGTCGAGAGAACCTGCAACTCTCGCTCGTCTCAATTTGAGATTCCAAACTATTGAAACACCGGTTCAGGTTGTGGCGACGAAAGCGAAGGCACACAAGTCGTTGATTCACTCTCTTGCGAGTAGCACTTGAATTGATCGCGACCATAGCTTCCAATTGCAACGAATGTTGCGCAGTCAGCGCCGACGATCTCTTTATACAAGTAGTACACTTTGTTGATAGTGCAGTTCTTCGCGTAGTCGGAGCTTCTAATTCCTACCGCGGAGCCGAGGTTATGAACTTTCACAGGCCGTTCGTAGTAGTAAAGAGTGTTTGAACTGTCAGTCATATATAAATACGCTGTAGTTGAAGTTTGAAACGTAGCTGGATCAGCGACGGTTTGCTTCACTTCATTCACGTAAATACCAACGTTAGTCTTCAGTAGCGCATCAGCCATCAGCATCGGATTCACGTTAGGCCCGATTCCGAGGTCAACAACAGATGGGATTGCTGAATCTCCTTTTACTACTACGAGTTGATCGTTATCGACGTAGTATGTGCTAGCTAAGCGTTGAGAAACTATCGTTGTAGTCGGACCGCTAGAGTGAACTAACTTCCAGCTTGAAGGGTCGGCTCCGGCAATTTGTGTTTTAATGTTTGTTGAAATGTTCAGGAAGTA
>JAYSYM010000258.1:0-1659 GCA_043727635.1 Bdellovibrionales bacterium
GAAGCAAAAAGTGCTTTTGGTTCAGAGAGTGTTTTCCTTGAAAAATATTTGGATCGCGCAAAGCACATTGAATTTCAAGTCTTTGGTGATTCGACCGGAAAATGTGTGCATCTCTTTGATCGAGAGTGCAGCGTTCAGCGTCGGCATCAAAAAATTATCGAAGAAGCAATTTCGCCAAGCTTAACTGATGAGTTGCGATCGCAGATGGCGAAAGCAGCCGTTAACCTAGCGCAAAAAGCAAATTATCGCGGGGCGGGGACAGTTGAGTTTCTCGTGCAAGATGGAAAATTCTATTTCCTCGAGATGAACACTCGGTTGCAAGTTGAACACCCGGTGACTGAAATGGTTTTGGGAGTTGATCTTGTTAAAGCGCAAATCCTGACTGCCGCAGATGAATTCATGATTTGGAAGCAAACCGATCTGATTCCTCGTGGGCACGCGATCGAATGCCGAGTGTACGCCGAAGATCCATACCGAGGCGGAATGCCAAGCACGGGAAGACTCGGAGCCATGCACTTTCCAGAGGGCCCCGGCCGACGCTTTGAGGTTGGTTTCGAAGAGGGTGATGAGATCACTCCTTATTACGACCCGATGGTTGCAAAGATTATTGTTTGGGATGAATCAAGACCGCGTGCTATTCGAAAAATGCTTCGCACTTTAGATGAAACATTTGTTTTCGGAGTTCGTCTGAACATTCCTTACCTAAAAGCAATTTTGTCGAATCCTGAGTTCGTTGACGGAACGATGACGACTCAATTTATTTCTAAACATTTGAGTGATGGTCTTCCAGCGCAAAAATTAACTGAGGAGCAAGAGCAGTTTGCGAAGGCCGCCTACTCCTCAGCAGTGACTTCAAATGCAGGACCAATGATGAAGAGTTCAGTAGCTTCCCCATGGAATGCATATTGGAGATCTATATGAAGCAACTATCAGTCGACGTAAATGGCCAGACAAAAACTGCATTTGTGCAGCGTCTCGGTGAAACACTTTGGGTTCACTTGGATGGCGAAACTTTCACTTACGAACCAGAGAAACGTGGCTCTCGAAAGCGAAAAGCCGGCGCCGGTGCAAACGCTGGAGATGCCTTGGCACCAATGCCTGGTAAGATCACTAAGGTTGCAGTAGCCGAAGGTGCTGATGTGACTGAGGGCCAGTTGCTCATCGTTATGGAAGCGATGAAAATGGAGTACAGTCTTAAAGCAGCGGTGAGTGGTAAAGTAAAAAGTGTTAAATGCAAAGCTGGCGATCAAGTTTCACTTGGACAACTTTTAGTTGAAGTAGAGGTCTAAATTGGCGAAGAAGATCACACTCGTTGAAGTTGGACCTCGAGATGGCTTGCAAAATGAGAAGTCAGTTCTCAACCCAGACATTCGATTAGAATTCGCGCGTCGCTTGGCTGATGCTGGTTTGAAGAAAATTGAGCTGGGTGCTTTTGTTTCTCCAAAATGGGTTCCTCAGATGGTTGGATCTGCAGACTTGTTCGTTCGTGCGCAGAAAGAGCCTTTAAATAAAAAAGTGGAACTGTCGGCTCTTGTACCAAACGTCCACGGCATGAACGATGCTGTGGCAGCAGGGGTGAAGCACGTTGCAATCTTCGGCTCGGCAAGCGAAGCGTTCTCTCAGAAAAATATCAATTGCAGTATCGACGAGAGCCTTCAG